>JAYEGV010000286.1:0-16732 GCA_034659235.1 Methanobacteriota archaeon | reverse complement strand
TCATCGTCTGTTTCGGAGTTGCTGACGGGCTCGCGGTTGATCGCGGCTCTGTCGGCGGCGTCTGACTTGCCACAGCAGTCTCGGCCGCTGTTGCAGTCGGCATAACTGCAGGCTCTATTGGTGCGGCAGTCGGCGACTCTGCCGCCGTTGGAGTTGCCATCCCGGTTGAGGGTGGCTCGGTTGCCGTCGGTATCCCAGTTTCGATGGATGTTATAGTACATCTTCCACCGTTGATCGAAACATCAGGGATTTCTGTGGCATCCGGATCGCTCATGACCACATCATCCAGTGTCAGACTACAGACCCCGGACTCGATTGCGTTGAAGGTGATCGTTGCAAGTATGCCGGGAGCAGTCACTCCGGTCTCACCCTCCGTCCTCGTTTCGCCGTACTCGATGATGCCAATGGTGTTATTGATCTTCTTCACCATATTCATCGTACTGACGCCATCATGGCTGAGGAATGCGCCCTTGCTCTGATCAGTTGCATTCAGGAGTGTACTATCAAACTGGAGTTTGTATTGTACGCCCCTAACATCAACACCATCAGGATCAACCATCACATTCACAGTGAACGTCCCGCCCTCCGAAACATCGGTGTTCGCCGGTTCAACGCTTATCACAGGTGCCGCCGATGCGGTATGCACGAAAATACAGATAGCAACAATCGCCATAGCCCATCCTTTCACTGATCTCATCATATCCATCCGGACGTTACTTGATTCCTCTTTTGACAATCAACAACGATGCGGCGATCAACCCGATCGTAAGAGAGACGCCCCCAAAGCCGGGCGATCCCTTCTCTTCTGGCATTTGTTTCGCATGCGCTGTGGATGCAGGCGTCTCTGTATTCGTTGAAGTCTCTCCTGTGCCTGCTATGCGGCATGTTCCGCCACTAACTACAGCATCGATTGGCTGAGCACCGGAATCAGCTAACGTCGCCTCTAACCTCAATTCACATGCCCCTGAGCCGATTGCTTCAAAGGTGATCGATGCCAGTACGCCGGGATCAGTTACGCCGCCGATTACAGCAGGATCGCCCATTCTGGTCTCTCCGTATTCGACCACGCCGAGCTCGTTGTTGATATTATTCGATACCTCGATCGTCTCTGCGCCATCGTGGCTGAGAAACGTTCCTTTGCTCTGATCGATCGCCTTCAGCAGTGCATTGTCAAAGTATACTTTACATTCCGCGCCATAGACCTCGCTATCAGCGGGATCCGCGATGAGGTCTATGGTGAAGGTATCTCCAGGCGATGCGGTTATCGTCTGAGGCGATACACTCACAGAACTTCCTGCTGCCAAGCCAATCTGGCAGAAGCATATTAATAGCAGAACTGCTAAAACAGATGATTTCATGGTTTTCCTTGTATTGTATTCTAACATACTTTCCTCCAAATTTTGATTAATTCATCATACAGTTTGTTAATTCGTATTGAAAGTTATACTTAAACTTTTCGTTTTCTACTTTCCTCAAGATGCTACATTTCCCCAGCATGTTCCGATGATCACCGCATCGAGGATGTTCACCCTGCAGTCATTATTCAGGTCTGCTCTGTCTGCTTGTTCGTTTTCGCCCCAGCCGTCAGTGCAGGTGTCACCCCATTCAAGTCCTACGAGGGTTGCATCAAGGATGTTCGTTCTACCGTCTGCATTCGCATCACCTGCGATGTAGACATTCACTGGTATTGTAGTAGTATCCTCAATCAGTGGATCGAGATCATCGGTCACAGTCAAACCAACGATGAACGGATCATAGCCTGTCCCGTTCCAGTTACATGATGAATAGACATGCTCTGCTAACTCGCCAGTGCCAGAGGTTCCGTCACCAAAACTCCACTGGTGGTGCGCGATGCTGCCGTCCGGATCGGATGATTCTGATGCGTCAAGGATTGCTTTGCAGCTGTAAACCGAACCTGCGTTGTTGTGGCGATGCATGGATCTGGCGGCAGCAACTGGTGGATGGTCTGGTATCGTTGTTGTCTGATTGAGGCATGTAGAGTATTTATTCAGGCTGGAGTTGTATCCGCGCAAGGATATGGTTCGTGTGGCATGCGGAGGGAACGTGGAATTGTAGTACTGTTTTGTGCAGTTCTCCACCCACACACCATTGATTCTGACCTCAACAAAATCGCTGTTTGAACCGGTTGTCCATGTCCAGTTGATCCAGTGACATCCAGTGGTATTCAAGAAATTTGCCGGCGGTTCGGGCGGATCGATGATCGCGAAGGTGCTGTTCTCCACGTCCGCCGGTATAGTGGTCTCGTTTGCGTCTGCCACCTTCAACTCATTGATGATTATGCCAAGCGAACAGGTCTCGCCTGCGTCGCCTACTGCTTCCAGCATGAGGTCTGCAAGTTTCACATCGCCACTCAGTCCGTCACCATAAGCCATCCCGCCGATTCTGACATAACCTGCTGAATTGTTGATGACCGGATACATCCAGTCGAAGTCGGTGTTTGTGGCATTGGTGACATGGACCACTGAGTGGTTATAGAAGACGGTGATATCAACAGTACCGACACTGGTCACGTCTTCGATTGTGATCGGTGCAGCAGACGTTTCGCCTGGCTCCACAGAAACACCACCGATCGAGATGGTAGTTGCTGCAGCAGACGGCAATAATATCAATAACAGTGCGATTGTCATCGATTTAGATTCTTTGCCCATTAACATCACCTCAGTGAAGTATTCCAAACCCGAATTCAGCCAGTACGTGCTTGGAGAGATACATTGCATCGTAGAATGTTACCAAACCGTTGCCGCTGACATCAGCCACCCGTTCATTCATCGTCTCAAATCCTGGTTTATTCAGGATGTGGTTGGCAAGGTACGTTGCATCATAGAGCGTTACCTCGCCGTTTTCGCTGACGTCACCGTTCAGTATAGCGGTCAATGGCATGCTAACAGACGAATTCGCATTCCCAAATGTATCGGTTGCACATATCACCAGGTCATGCTGGATGTAACTTCCATTGTAGATCGCAGAACCGACCGATGCATTGACCGTGACGGTCCATACATCAGTACCAGGGATGCGGGTCATGATCTGGTCTGACAAGCCGCCGATCGATGTGAGGTTGATCGTAACGCTTTTGACGCCACACTCATCGGTCACCGTGACATTCAACTGGGCAGTCTCGCCCCATTTCGGATCAGAATCGGTATCCTCTGGAATGGATGGCGGATATGCCGATGGATTTACCACCAGCGGCGGCATTGTCTCCCATACGGTGAAGCTCCCATTATGCACAGATGCAGGTATCGAGATCTCCTCAAAACCTGCTTCCTTGAGTTCATTGATTGTAAGGTTGAGTGCAGCAGAGTCGCCTCCGCTGCCCACAGCACCAAGTGTGATGTTTGCAACGGTCACAGTTCCGTTAAGACCGCCTGATGATGTCTGGAATGCCCCGATTCTGGTTCTGCCAGCGACGTTATCGATCTCTGTACCCATGAAATCAAAATCGCTTCCGTCTACAGCCAGGACATGAACCACTGACTGGTTGTAAGTGAGTGTTATGTCAGCAGTGCCGAGATTGGCGATGTTCGTAATCACAATCGATGTGGTAGCATTCTCGCCAGTCATGGCAACAGCATCACCGATTTTGACGATGATCTCAGGAAACGTTTTAAAGCTCTGTTCCGTGCTCTGGGCGGAATTTGTACTTTCGTCTGTGCTATTCACGACATAATAGTATGTGGTGTCCAGTGACAGTCCTGAAAGATCGCTGCTGTGGTTCAGCGTATATGCTGCGTAATAGATTGTTTTTGTGTAGTTTCCGGTATCTGTTCCGTATTTGACCAGACTGTCACCCGGCTCATCCGTATCCCATCGTATGGTCGCAGAGTCTTTTGTGACCCCGGTTGCGATGATGTTTGTTATTGTCGGCGGTGTTGTATCTGGTATGTGTATCGTTATGTTCTGCACAAAGCCTTCTTCATCCATCTCGTCCTGCGTAACCGTGTGATTGAACGCTGTGGAGTTGCCAAGACCATCACTCACATCAAAGTGCAGTATGTCACCACTGCTTACGTATGTGAAGTTCGTTGAGATCTGATAACTACTCGCGTTTATCTCTGCTATGAAGATATTATTTGTGTTCAAATTGGTTACCGTCACGTTCGGATCCGGAACCGGATCTCCGCTGTCATAGCTGACAGAACCGGATATCACGAAATGGGTCTCGTTGATGTTCACCGTTCCGTTGTTGACCACGACATTTGGGATCTCGCCAGCATCCGGATCGCTCAGGACCACATCACTCAGAGTCGGGTTACAGACTCCCGGTTCCACCGCCCGGAATGTTACGGATGCCAGTACGCCGGGAGTGGTTACTCCATAAGTGACGCCAATTCTGGTCTCGCCGTATTCGGTTACGCCGATCGTGTTGTTGACCTTGTTTGCAAACGTGTTCGTGCTCACACCATCCTGGCTAAGAAAATCCCCTCTTATCTGTTCGGTTGCGTTTAAGAGCGTATTGTTGAAGTGCAGATAGTACTGAGCACCCATCGTCTCAACACCCTGCGGATCGACCGTTATATTAACAGTGAAGAGGTCTCCCTGCAGGACATCCTGATACGATGGCTCGATGCTCACCGTCGGTGCTGCCGATGCGGTATGTGCAGCCATGCACAGCACGACAAGCAAGAGTATTGTTAATAATATTGTTTTCATTTTATCACCTACCACGCGGTATGCCCCCAGCATGTTCCAATGATCACGGCGTCAAGGATGTTCACCTTGCAGTCGTTGTTGAGATCCGCTCTGTCTGCTCGTTCGTTTCCTTCCCAGCAGTAGGTTCCACTGCAGTCGGTTGACCCACCCCATTCGAGACCCACGATCGTTGCATCAAGGATGTTCACTTTTCCGTCGCCGTTTGCATCGCCTGCTGTGTAGACGATCACATCGAATGATGCGCTATCATCAAGCTCATGCGGATCACCATCATCGGTCACCGTGAGGATTGCTGTGAATGGGTCATAGCCTGTTCCGTTCCATCTCCAGCTCTGGTATACATGATCCTTCAACTCACCTGTGCCGTAATTTCCATCACCGAAGCTCCATCTCCAGTAGACGATTTCCCCATCCGGGTCATACGATTCGGTGCCGTTGAAGTAGACCTTGCACAGATACTTCTCGCCCTCGTTGTTGTACCTGTGCATGGACTTACCAACCGCAACCGGCGGCTGGTTCTCGTCCACGCAGATGCTGCTGCTGGTAATATCCACCGGATCGATCGCTTCACCGTCTTCATCCGCCACAACCACCTCGGTCAAGGTCAGGTCCGAGCATTCTCCTTTCCGGATTGCTGTGAACTTGATTGTTGCAAGTGTTCCCGGAGTTGTCACACCGGTCGCCACATCGACTCTGGTTGCTGCAAACGAGATCGTTCCTGCGCCGTTGTCGATGGTGTTGACATACACATTTGTCTCCGCACCATCGTGATTGAGGAGATCTCCCTCTTTCTGCCACTCACAATGGAGTACCGAATTGTTGAATATGAGTAGATACTGGACGCCATATATCTCATTCATCATGGGATCAACGGTTATATGTACGGTGAATTGCTGCTGGAACATGATCTCTGAGTCCGGGACGATTACATTGATTCTGGGTGCAGCCACATCCACAACCACGATTGTGATGTTCTCCCGGTCGGTTAATTCACCGTCTGTGACCTCGAAGCAGATATCAGGGTATGTCCCTGCCTGATCGAATCCAGGAGTCCACGAAAAGACCTGCGTACTTGAATTGAAGACTGCTCCGGCAGGTAGGTTCGATGCATTATAGGACAACACGTCTCCGTCCGGGTCGGTTGCGGTCATCGTGAATTCGAGGAGAGACTCCTCAGCAACCGATCTGCCTCCTATCTGGTCAAGAACAGGAGGTCTGTCCGTGTTCTCAACAGTGATCGTGATGTTCTTTCGGTCGGTTAATTCGCCATCTGTAACCTCGAAGCAGATATCAGGATATGTTCCTGTCTGATCAAATCCAGGAGTCCATGAGAAGACTTGCGTACTTGAATTGAATACGGCTCCTGCCGGCAGGTTCGATGCGGAGTACGATAGCGCGTCTCCATCAGGGTCGGTTGCGGTTATCATGAACTCGAGGAGCGTGCCCTCGTCGGCGAATCGTCCTCCTACCTGCTCAAGAACCGGGGGTCTGTCTGTGTTCTCCACAGTGATCGTGATGTTCTCTCGGTCGGTTAATTCGCCGTCTGTGACCTCGAAGCAGATCTCAGGATAGATTCCTGCTTGATCGAAGCCCGGAGTCCATGAGAACGTCTGCGTATGCTGATCGAATACGGCTCCTGCCGGCAGGTTCGATGCGGAGTACGATAGCGCGTCTCCGTCCGGGTCGGTTGCGGTCATCGTAAATTCAAGCGAAGAATCCTCAACTGCCGTCCTGTTCCCGATGGGATCAAGCACAGGCACTCTATCGGTGTTGGTAACCACAATCGTGGTCTCCACCCAATCAGTTAATTCGCTGTCATTGACCTTGAAGTGCACACCTGCGTACGTTCCTGCCTGATCAAATGCTGGGATCCAGGAGAATGTTCTCGTGCCGGAATCAAATGCAGCTCCGTCAGGAAGATTCGATGCGGAGTACGTCAGTGCATCGCCATCCGAATCGCTGGCTGTTACTGTGAACTCGAGCAAGGAGTTCTCAGCCACGGTTTTATCGCCTACCTGCTCAAGAACTGGCGGTCTGTTTGTGGTGTTCACCACAATCGTGACAGTCTCATAGTAAATAAGTTCGCCGTCGCTCGCCTCGAAGCGAATGTCAGGATGCGGTCCTGCCTGACCGAATACCGGAGTCCACGAGAAGGTTTTCGTGGTTGAGTTGAAGACTGCTCCTGCAGGGAGGTTCGATACAGAGTACGTAAGCGTATCTCCGTCCGGATCACTGGCGGTTACTGTGAATTCGAGAAGGAAATTTTCAAATGCCGTCTTATCTCCGATAGGATCGAGGACAGGTGCTCTGTTCGTGTTCTCCACAGTGATCGTGATGTTTTTCCAATCGGAAAGTTCGCTGTCGTTAACCTCAAAGTGCACATCTATATACGTTCCTTCCTGATCAAAGCCCGGAATCCATGAGAACTCTCTCGTGCCTGAATCAAAAGTTGCTCCATCCGGCAGATTCGATGCAGCGTATGCCAGTATGTCGCCGTCCGGATCGCTGGCGTTTACTGTGAACTCGATCAAAGAACCCTCATCGGCATATTTATCGCCGATAGAATCAAGAACAGGCGATCTGTCGGTATTGTTCACCTCGATTGTAATGTTTTCCGAGTCGGTTAGTTCGCTGTCATTGACCTCGAAGTGGATATCTGCGTATGTTTCCGCCTGATCAAAGTCCGGATTCCATGAAAACTCCTTTGTGCTTGAATCAAACGTTGCTCCATCCGGCAGATTCGATGCAGCGTATGTCAGCGCATCTCCATCAAGATCGCTCGCGGTTATGACAAATTCAATCAAAGAATTCTCATCAACCGTCCGGTCTCCGATAAAATCAAGAATCGGCGGTCTGTTGACATCCAAAACCTCTATTCTGACTGTTTCGTTGGCGGTGCCACCGGCAGTATCAGAAACACCAAAATCGACCCGGTACACTCCGGAATCATCATAATCCGTAGTCCAGTTTCCGGTGCCTATTGCCGGATCGAAATCCGTAAACAGGTATGTTCTGTTGCATGAGTATGTGAGCAAATCACCATCCGGATCGGTTGCATCCACATCGATTGTCAGTGTCTCGGTCTCATTAACCATTCTGTCACCGATCGGGTCAAGTACCGGCAGTGCGTTGGACTGAAGTCCCGGTCCGAATGCGTACAGTTTGCCGCCACGGTTGCCGATATACACCGTACCATCAGACGCGATAGTCGGTGATGAAAAGGAGATTCTGTCACCGGTGGAGAGGTTCCAGAGAAGCGTACCATCCGAATTTATTGCATAGAGTTTTTTGTCGTATGAGCCCACATAGATCGTGCCGTCAGAATCGATTGCAGGCGATGATAGGACATAGCAGTCTGTGGCATAAGTCCATTTCTGTGTGCCATCAGGGTTTACTGCATGAAGTTTCCTGTCGTTTGACCCCACATAGATCGTTCCGTCCGCTGCGATTGCAGGAGACGACTTTATGTAGCTACCAGTACGGTATTTCCACTTCAATGTGCCGTTCGGATTTATTGCATAGAGTTTTTTGTCGTATGAGCCCACATAGATCGTGCCGTCTGCGCCGATTGCCGGTGATGATACGATCCAGCGGCATGTGGAATAAGTCCATTTTAGAGTACCATCAGGATTTACCGCATAGAGTTTCTTGTAGGTTGATCCAACATAGATCGTGCCGTCCTCACCCACCGCTGGCGAAGATTGAATTGCACCTTTTGTTGTATAATTCCATTTCTCTGTGCCATTGGGATTTACCGCATAGAGGTTGTGATTGTTGCTGCCTATATAGATGGTGCCATCCCGACCTATCGTCGGCGATGATGTAAGAGAGAAACCCGTGCAACAGCACCATTTCAACCACCATGGAAGAGGGGCATGGAACTCCCATTTCTCTGTGCCGTTCGGATAGAGTGCATACAAATGCCGATCCTTGGATCCCACATAGATCGTTCCGTCCGATGCTACTGCCGGTGTGGAGTCGATGAGATTGAACGTATTGTGAGATGGAGGACTCCAGTGCCATCTCTCGGTTCCGTTCGGATAGATGGCATATAATTTCGAATCAGTTTGTGAATACCTGCTATTTGTTCCTATGTACACGGTGCCGTCTTCTCCGATCGATGCTGAGCCGTATATTCGATCTCCGGTCGAAAATGTCCACTTTACTGCTGAGGTGTCCGGTCCATGGTGCGTGCTCAAGCCAGTATGGTTCAGATCATGATGGAACATGGGCCACGGCGTATCTGCCAGTTGTGCTGCTACCGGAGATGCCATGACGCAGATTGCAATCCCGATCAAAGCAGCGATTTTTATTGTGTTGTCCATTCGACCCACCTCCTTTTGTTCTATTAAGTATAATATTCAGATATCACCATGCAGTATGCCCCCAGCACGTCCCTATGATCACTGCATCAAGTATATTCACCTTGCAGTCGTTGTTCATATCTGCTCTGTCTGCTCGTTTGTTTCCTTCCCAGCAGTAGGCTTGGCATATCGCTGTCTCACCCCATTCGAGTCCCACGATGGTCGCATCGAGGATGTTCACCCTACCGTCACCGTTTGCATCACCTGCGGTGTAGACGATCACATCAAAAGATACACTATCGTCATGCTGGTGCGGATCACCGTTGTCGGTCACTGTAAGGATCACCTCGAATGAGTCGTAGCCGCTTCCGTTCCATATCCAGCTCTGGTATTCGTGATCCGCAAACTCGCCTGTGCCGTAGTTGCCGTCACCGAAGCTCCATCTCCAGTAGACGACTTCGCCGTCCGGGTCATAAGACTCGGTGCCGTTAAAATGAGCCTTGCAGATATACTTATCTCCCTCGTTGTTGTATCTGTGTATGGACTTGCCGGTTGCAACCGGTGGTATATTAGGGGAGGCGCAGACTGTTGTGTTGTTTGTCTCCATCGGTGGAACCGGATCCGCTTCAGGATCGGATGCGATCACGTATGTGAGGTTCAGGTTCGTACATGCACCCGGCTCAATCGCGGTGAACCTGACTTTCGCAAGCGTTCCCGGGTCGGTCACCCCATCAGGCGTGCCGGTCCTCGTTACCGCAAACGAGACCTTTCCGTTATCGTTGTCGATTGTGTTGATATAAACGGTTGTGTATGCACCATCATGATTCAGAAGCATGCCTTCATTCTGCCACTCGGCGTGGAGCACCGTATTATCAAAGGAGAGATCGTATTCAACGCCGTATATTTCTGTCATTCGTGGGTCCACGGTTATGTTCACCGTGAACTGCTCCTGAAAGACTACCTCTGGTTTTGAGACGATGCTAATCAACGGCGGCACGTTATCCACTGTGATCGTGATATTCTCATGGTCAGCCAGTTCGCCGTCATCGACCTCAAGACACACATCCGGATATGTTCCTGCCTGATCAAAGCCAGGAGTCCATGAAAATGTTTGCGTTGTTGAATTAAAGACTGCTCCGGCAGGTAGATCCGACGCTGAATACGTGAGCGGATCGCCATCAGGATCGGAGCCGTTCAGAGAGATAAGAAGCGTCTCTGTCTCATTTAAGACTTTATTCCCAACCGGATCGAGCACCGGTGGTCTGTCAACGTTTAAGACTTCTATCGTGATCGTCTCGTTGGTTGCGGCTCCATTGCTGTCCGAAACACCGAACTTGACCCGGTATACCCCAGAGTCCTCATAGCCAGTGGTCCAGTTTCCGATGCCTGCTGTCGGATCGAAATCGGTGAAGAGGTCTGTTCTGTTGCATGAGTAGGTGATCGTGTCTCCGTCAGGATCAGAGCCGTTCAGAGAGATAAGAAGCGTCTCTGTCTCGTTTATGATTTTATTCCCGATGGAATCGAGTAGAGGAGGTCTGTTTACGTTTAAAACTTCTATTGTGATCGTCTCGTTGTCGGTTCCACCGCGACCATCAGAAACACCGAACTTGACCCGGTATACTCCAGAGTCCTCATAGCCCGGCGTCCAGCTTCCTGTGCCTGCCACCGGATCGAAATCAGCAAAGAGGTCGGTTCTGTTGCATGAATAGTTAAGCACGTCTATGCGGTTTGGATCTGTCGCACTCAGGGCGATAACAAGCGTCTCGGTCTCGTTTATGATTTTATCTCCGATCGGATCGAGTACCGGCGGTCTGTTTGGCTGTATTCCCGGTCCGATGGCATAGAAGTCGCCATTCTCGTTTCCTGTGTAGATCACACCTTCGGAGTCTATCGCCGGTGATGGGGCGTAGATCCTCCCGCCTGTATCGCACGTCCAGAGGAGCGTGCCGTTCGGATTGATCGCATAAACATACCCGTTCTTTGCACCTACATAGATCGTCCCATCGGCATCGATTGCAGGAGACGACCAAATCATGCCTCCTGTGGCATAACTCCACTTCAGGGTGCCGTTTTGATAGAGTGCGTAGAGTTTCTTGTCTCCTGACCCCACATAGACCGTGCCGTCGTAACCGATCGCTGGAGACGACCTGATCCAGTAACCGGTCGTGTATGTCCATTTCAGAGCGCCGTTTTGATGAAACGTATAGAGCCTTCCGTCATCAGAGCCGGCATAGATCGTGCCGTCCGTACCGATTGCCGGAGATGACATGACCCTGTTGCCTGTTGTGTATGACCATTTCAGGGTTCCGTCAGGGTTGATCGCGTATAGTTTGCGATCGTTCGATCCGACATAGACCGTGCCGTCCGCTGCTATTGCCGGCGATGACTGAACCGCACGCAGTGTTTGGTAGCTCCACTTCAGAGTTCCGTCCGGGTGGACAGCATAGACCCTACCATCGTTGTTTCCGATGTAGATGGTACCGTCATCTGCTATCGCGGGCGATGTGTAAACAAAGCCGCCGTCGGCAGAAAACTCCCATTTCAGTGTTCCGTCCGGATTTATCGCATAGAGCTGCTTGTCCCATGACCCCACATACAGCGTTCCGTCCTCTGCTATTGCTGGCGTTGAGTCGATGAAGTGATCCGGTGTCCAGTGCCACCTCTCGGTTCCGTCCGGGTGGATCGCGTATAGCCTCGAGCCTGTGACAGGCTGCTGCCCACGCGTGCCCACATATATCGTTCCGTCGTCTCCGACCGCTGTCGATCCGAATATATTGCCTCCTGCCTGGAATATCCACTCAACTGAGGAGTTGTTCGGTCCGTAGTGCGGGCTTGTTCCTGTGTGATTCGGGGCATGGTGAAACATGGGCCAGGGCGTCTCTGCCAGATCTGCCGCTACTAAAGAGGCTGCGGAACAGATCACAAGAAGACAGAGGGCACCCTTCACACTCATCGTCATCACTCCTCGACAACCGCAGTCACGGTCTCGATCTCGTCAGTCACTCCTGAATCGGTCTGCGAGGTCGCATTCACGTTTAAGTAGTAAGGACCCACAGTATCGCTATCTGCGACAGAGAGCGTTATGTTTGTACTCTGCCCTGCATCGAGTGTTACACTATACTTGCTCAATACCGCAAGACCTGCACCATCCACGTTTGTCAGCGTCAGATCGTATGTGTCTGTTTCATCTCCGGTGTTCTCGATCGTCAGGAGATAGGTTGCATTACATCCTAAGGTGGTGATCTGATATGTTGTGTCTGCTGTCAGAAAACCATCGGACCCTGCATTGATCGCAGAAATTGCTATCGCATACAATACTACGATGCAGGTAAGAGTGATGAAACTTTTTGTTCTTTTATTCATCACTATCCCTCATTTCAAGTATTCAGCCGCCATCAGCAGCCCTCCAGTGGATATAGATCTGTGCCATAAATAGTACTCATGGCTATCTGTATAGCATCACCCATGGTCACTCCATTCTGACAATCAACATCAGCAGCCCATGGATCGGCAAGTGGATATAGTTCTGTGCCATAAATGGTACTCATAGCTACCTGTATAGCATCACCCATGGTCACTCCATTCTGACAATCCACATCGCCGATGATGCCGGATAGAATCTCCGCACATCCATTACTGACATTGGCCGGAATTTCTGCAGCACTGGTATTGCTCAACATGACGTCAGTGAGGTCAAGGTCACAAACCCCGCGTTCTCCGATCACCTGAAAGCTGATCGATGCCAGCACACCGGGATCGGTGACGCCAACATCACCTATTCTATATTCACCGTACCAGACTCTGCCAATGGTGTTGTTGATGGGATCTGGAATGCCGATTGGATTGCCACCAAGAAAGGGACCCTGCACCTGATCGGTCGCATTTAGAAGCGTGGTATTGAAGTAGAGCTTATATTCTGCACCCATAACCTCATCATCGCCTTCCGGATCGACCATAATATCCACAGTAAAGTTCGCACCTTCTGAAATCTCCAGATACGCCGGCTCAACCCATACCCGTGCTGCATGAGCCGATGTGATGAAGCAAATCAGAATAATCAGTAATGTTAAGATGGTTTTGTGTCTCATGATTTCTCATCTCCTATATTTGGGTATTTTTGTGTTTGTCGTCTCCTAAAAAATAAAGGGGGGTAGGGATTTCTCCCTACCATGCGGTGTGTCCCCAGCATGTCCCGATGATCACGGCGTCAAGGATGTTCACCTTGCAGTCGTTGTTCAGGTCTGCTTTGCTTCCTCGATCGTTTTCATCCCAGCAGTAGGCACCACTGCAGTCGGTTGTCTCACCCCATTCGAGTCCAACGATCGTCGCATCAAGGATGTTCACCTTGCCGTCGCCGTTCGCATCGCCTGCTGTGTAGACGATCACATCGAAGTATGTGGTGTTGTCGAGCTGGTGCGGGTCGCCGTCATCGGTTACGGTGAGGCTTGCAACGAACGGATCATACTCTTCGGTCAGTGTGTTCCAGTTCCAGCTCTGGTAGACGTGATCCTTCAGTTCGCCGGTACCGTAGTTCCCGTCACCGAAAGCCCATCTCCAGTAGATGACCTCTCCGTTCGGATCGGATGACTCGGTTCCATTGAAGTAGACCTTGCAGATGTACTTCTGACCATCGTTGCTGTAATTGTGCATGGACTTGCCGATAGCAACAGGCGGCACGTTCTCCCATACACAGACGCTATCATCGATGAGATCCAGCGGATCGATCTCTCCGCCGCCCTCGTTCGCTGCAACCACGTTACTCAGGGTCAGGTTCGAGCTTCCGCCCTGCTGAATCGCAGTGAACTTGATTACCGCAAGCGTTCCGGGTGGGTTTTTTATTCCATCCGGTGTGTTAACCCTGGTCGCTGCAAACGAGATCGTTCCTGCACCATTGTCGATGGTGTTGATGTACACATTCGTGTCCGCACCATCAGAATTCAGGAATGTTCCCTCGTTCTGCCACTCGGCATGAAGCACCGAATTGTCAAAGGTGAGGACGTACTCGACACCATAGACCGGGATGTTTCTCGGATCGACGGTTATGTTCACGAGGAACTGCTCCTGGAAGTCCACGCATTCACCATCATCGAGCACATTGACACTCAGCTCGATTCCTGCCGGATAGAAGCTCTCCATGCAGTTGTTGTCTTCATCGATTTCCATGCAATCGTCGCCTGTGTCAGCACAGACCTTCATCAGATCGTTGGGTGCTGTCATGGTTAACTCGATACCGAAGGTGCCTGTGTAGGTACCACCTGGTGCAAGTTCAACAGGAATATCATGATCTTTCACAACACCATCGATGTACAGCGTTGTGGTGTGTCCTGCAGATGCGTTTACATTGCCGATGTTCTTGACGGTGTAGCTGACAGTGTAATTGTCGCCGGTCGTCTGTGTCCCATAGACCTCGGTTATCACAAGGTCTGGCAGGTTCGTGCACCTGAATGTGCCGTCTTCCCATTTAACCGGGTCTACAATACCACCACCTAAGCTACCTGGGCGGGCCAGATTAGACGTGCCACAATTCCATATCAAACCTGTTTTGCAGTATGATTCATTGCAGCAGTGGATATCGATATCCCCGATATGCAACAGCCCGGGTCCCTTTCCAGCTTTATTGAGGGTTCCGAAGCCGATCGACACTTTACCAGCCACGCTCAGATCCGCCAGGTGTGCGAACTCAAAGTTGATGGTGTTGGGGGTGTAGCCAGTTACATTGGCACAGCAGAATGTGTAATCGAAGTATAGATTACCGCCCGAGATAGCTTCACTCGTATCCACCCAGACGCCCACGGTTGTGGTGTTGTCGTAGTCTGCGCCGCTGTCACTTGGCTCGAAGAAGACGGTTGCGTTTGGTGTCTCCTCTACGATCAATATGGCATTGCTTGCTTCCATCCAGTCTGCATTGCTCTGGAAGCCTACTAAATTATCGGTTGAGTCCAGATACGAGGTCACATCACGCTCATCGATCCCGATCTGCGAGCTACCAGCGAAATTCCACACGCCATTCCAGACCTGTCCATTGAAGATCAATTCTCCTTCATTCGGACCTGCACCAGGAGCAACGGTTATCAGTTTGGCACTCAATACATCATCCATAATTGAGCCAGTAATTGGCGCCCATGCGGTTGCTTCCTCTGGTGTCGTACATTTGGATGATCCGCCATAGAGCAGGTCGAATTCCTCATTGATATATATCTGCCTTCGCGGTTCGCACGCATCCTCATATATCGCTATCAGCACCATGCCGCGCATGGATATGTTGTCACCACCAATGTGCGAGTTGGTGAGGTTTGCATAGTTTCCGCCTGCATTGAAGTCGCCTGTTACGTTGTATACAAGCATTCCGTAGGGTTTGCTGTTTGGAAATGCCCTATCATCCCAATAGTGCGCATCCTCTGGCTCTTGATCGCCTCCATTGAAACTCACACTGACATCATCCGGCATCACGCCATCTTTATCCCATGTGTAGGTCGCATACAGCCTTGCCTCTTTGACCGTACCTGTAACCGGCAGATCGCTTGCAGTCCAGCTGGCGTTGTATGCTGTCCAGTGCGGATAGGAGTAACTACTCAGATAGTAACTGTCACCAACCGAATAGACCAGGTTGCCGTTTAGATCGTACGACTTCCACGTAGTCATGTTCGGTCCGCCGGTGTAGGTCTTGCCCTTGTAGCCGTTATTTATCACGGTTACGCCTAAATCGGTTGCATTGTTCGACTCGTTGCCCTCGGAAACTGCGCCATTACAGTCGGCTGTCACTGTTATTGTTACAGAATCACCGGCATTTCTGGTGGTGGGGTCAGTGATGCTCACTGTTGTGTTGTCGCCAGCACCCAATGCAGGCACTGAAACGATCTCGCTGTACCCATCACTGAGCACAAAACTGGCGTCGGATGCCGATGCACCGTCAAAACCAGTGTTGCCGATCACTGCAGATATGTTATTGCTCTCGTTGCCGAATAGATATCCGCCGCAGTTCGGGGTGATGCCCTCCACGATCAGATCCGGAGCCGCAGAGGCTGCCGGCATTGCAAGCACTGCGAGCAGTACCAACAACCCTAATATTGCTATTCTTCTCATTTATTTATACCTCCTTGTATAGTTCGTATTCTTTCGGGTATTTGCTGTCGTCACGCCCCCTTCCGGCGCTCTTTTGGATTCGAATTCCGTTCGCACGTTCTATCGTATAGACCTCCTTTCGGTTTTGTTTGTGTATGTTGATGCACTCACCACGGTACCATGCTGCAAAGCAGCAGGCAGATTCCCGTGCATCTCGAATCTTTTAAACAGTGGTTTGGTTTTATTCACACTTCAGCCCTCTATAGTTTATTTTCGTAACACCGGTTTGTGCGCATGATTTTATACCTCATTTAAAATATAAAATGGCTAACGCCTTGCGGCGTTAGCAACTCACATATACCATCAATTGCAGCACTCCAGTGGATATAGATCTGTACCATAAATGCTACTCATGGCTATCTGTATAGCATCACCCATGGTCACACCATTCTGACAATCAACATCAGCAGCCCATGGATCAGCAAGTGGATAGAGATCTGTACCATAAATGCTACTCATAGCTACCTGTATAGCATCACCCATGGTTACTCCATTCTGACCATCCACATCCCCGCAGGTGCCGGTTTGTGACTCGTATTCCACCACAAGGAACGCATTGCTCGCTTCCATCCACTCGCTCTCGGTGTCGTTGCTCCTCATTCCTACTCTATTGTCGGATGTCTGCAGTAACG
>JAYEGV010000285.1:15363-16807 GCA_034659235.1 Methanobacteriota archaeon | reverse complement strand
CCACAGTTTAATATCAAGCACCCAATGATATTTTATGCCAGAACGACACGACTACCTCGAGAAATACACGAGTGTGGGCAGCATAATACGAGAGGCACTGCCGTTTGAACTCGTGTGCACCATCGGAGGGGTCTTTGCCGGCATCATACTGGTTCAAATGATCGATGCGATCGAGATGATTCCGGGATTGCTGGTGCTCGTGCCTGCAATACTCGGCATGCGCGGCAACATCTCATGTACGCTCGGATCCCGTCTCGGCAGTGCGATACATCTCGGATTGATCAGCAAGATAGAACGGAATCCCGAACTGATCAACAATGTGGCAGGCTCACTGACGCTCAGTCTGATCATGTCGATTGTGCTTGGAATACTTGCACATCTGTTCACAATCGCGCTTGGTATGACGAGTGCAGGGATGCTGGTGCTAATTGCGATTGCAGTGGCTGCAGGAGTGTCATCTGGCTTGATTCTCGCCGTAATAGCGGTGATTATAACCATCAGCGCGTTCAAATACGGCATTGATCCGGATAACATCACAACACCTGCACTCGGGACGCTTGGTGATGTTGTTACGATGTTTATGGTCTTCTGTGCGGCAAAGGCGGTGATCTGGTTATGGCATACTACACTGTAACCGGAATCGTGAAACGGGGTATCCCTGTTCTTCTCATTGCCGCAATAATCAGCATCACATCAGGTCAACTGCTTCATGCGAGGCAGGAGCTGCTGATCGATTTTTCCGCACTTCTGATCCTGATTCCCCCGCTGATCAAGGTTGGTGGCGATACCGGCAGCATTCTTGGAGCAAGGCTTTCAACTGCGTTTCATCTCGGTCTTGTCGAATCATTCGGAGGAGTGGTAGTCAGAAATAGCGTTCTCGCCTGTTTGTTGATCGGATGTGTATCGTATGTGGTGCTCAGTGTGGTAGTCTGGATGGCTGCGCTTCTGCTGGGTATCGAGGTTGCATACAGTATTTTGCTTAAAATAACACTGATTGCGGGATGTATCGATATGGGTGTGGTTTTTGCAGTGACTGTCGGTATCGCATCTCTATCGCACAGACATGGGCTCGATCCGGACGATGTCGTGATCCCGATCATCACTTCGATCGGTGATATCGTTGGAATCATCTCGGTTTTTATTGCGGTGTGGGTGGTAGGATGAAGTGACGATGCCCGGGTATCATCGCTGGCATGGAGTTACGAGTCTGTGTAAATGCGCAATGAGAGAAATGTTAAATGCAAGTCGATCCAAACAGATATGAAATGAGAACGATCACCAGCACCAAATTCGGAATATACGGCAGACAGTCCATCGAAGGACAGATCATCGAGAGACTGCAATCGAGAGACAAGGATGAGATACTGGATATTCCAACGCTTTTGATGAACGAACGCGTCGATTTCGAGAGATTGGTTGAGATGGCGATTGGTGATGGCGTATT
>JAYEGV010000285.1:0-15263 GCA_034659235.1 Methanobacteriota archaeon | reverse complement strand
AGTATGGCGGTTTATAGATTTTGAGCGGGATCTTTATGTTGACATCTCTTATGGGAAGGTAGGCGAAGTTTTGCTGACTCAATCGATCTTTTCAAGGCTTCTTGAGGAGAAGATACAGAATATGAGTGTCTGGATTCCATCGCTTGAGGATCTGTTCATCTTGAAGGCGTGCCATTCCATGGATGATTATGGAACCGATGCCATAGGGGATGCAAAGAGGATTTATGAGAGGATTGATATAAAGATCGTGGAGGATGAGCTTAGAAATCAGAGCGAAAGGGTAGGGGAGAAGGTTAATCGATGGTTGGAGGAGTTTGGTGCGGGGACACGATCCAAGACTTAATTATACAGTTATGCGGGTGTTCTGCGAAAATGTTAAAGGCATGATCGATTCATACAGTATTACAAAAGTCATCGATTCTTAAAATGATCTCCAAAACCAAATTCGGAATATACGGCGGGCAGTTCATCCCGGAGACTCTAACGATGGTGCCCGGGTGAGTCGACCACAAACTTAACCGCACGTTGCAAAAAATAAAATATAAAGACGACAACGGTCTTCGACTGATATTGGGGCTAAGCAAAATGATAACAACCACTAAAGCACAGGTGATTTCGGAGGGGCGCATTACAATTCTAGAGGATTGGGTCAATTCTCTTGGACTGGATGAGGGGACTTCTGTCGATTTATTTCTGAGTGGCGACAAAATCATCATAGAAAAGGCTCGCCATCCGCTTGAGGATATGTGTTCGCTGCTGGATGACATCGAGTTCACAGATTCTGATCATAAACAAGCAAAGAAGTCGTTGTTTCACTTTCGGAAGTGTGAAAGTGGGAGGTCCGACCGCAGAATATGGGTGTCAGGAAGATAATTTCGCTGTAACAAGGTTTGAAGCATGAACGGAGAAGAGGCATTCGAACGTGGAAAGGAATTTTATGAGCAGGGGGAGTACTCAAAAGCCATAGAATGTTATGAAAAAGCGCTTGAGGATGAAAACTATGCTGCACCCGGCGGTGCATGGTTTAACATGGGGAATGCCTACGGGAATCTTGAAAAGTATGAGAAAGCCATAGAATGCTACAAAAAAGCACTTGAGGATGAAAACCTTGAAACACCCGGTAAGGCTTGGAATAACATGGGGACCGCCTACGACAATCTTGGAGAGTATGAAAAAGCCATAGAATGTTATGAAAAAGCGCTTGAGGATGAAAACTATGAAACACCCGGTAAGGCTTGGAATAACAAGGGGATCGCCTATGGCAATCTTGGAGAGTATGGAGCTGCCATAGACTGCTTTAAAAAGGCGTTTGCGGATAAAAACTTCGACAGATCCATAGCTTGCAATAACACCGGGTTTACTTACCAGAATCTTGAAAAATATGAAAAAGCCATGGACTATTATAAAAAAGCAATTCACTACGATCCAGAGTATGCTATTGCATACAACAATCTTGGCGAGATATTGTACAAATTAAAAAGACCTGTCGATGCGCAAGGACAATTTAGAGAAGCTATACGGATAAAAACCGAACTTGCTGAGCCCCATTACAATCTTGGAAACATATTAACAGATGAAGAATTCTATGAAGATGCGAAGAAAGAATACGAGATGGCGCTTAAATCGGAACCAAAGAATGCAGATTATCTGAACAGTCTTGGATACGTTCTTGTGAAATTGGGGAAGTATGCAAAAGCAAAAGAAAATTTTGAAGAAGCGATATCTTCTGATCCGGCACACGTCAAAGCGCATCGCAACCTCATGTTATTGAAGAGGAAATCTGAGATGGAGTACAAGATACCAACGTTACTTCAGTATGGACTTATAGCAGCAATTAGCCTTGTAATTATCAGTGCATATTGGTTATTTGATGGCGATAAATTATCCGGTACTGAATTTGGCACACTTATCATATTTTTTATGAGTTTATTAACTGTACTGATTTTATTTCGGGAGTCCAAGTATTTCAAGGTTGGTCCATCTGGGATTGAATTTTCTCGAGACACCGAAGGCAAGCCAATGAAACCCAAATCATCACCTGAGTTCAAGCGATAACCAACAATCTTAAGCCGCAACCACCAAACAAAGTCACAAAACACCTGAAACACACATGACTCCAAAAACCAGCACCAAATTTGGGATATACGGCGGGCAGTTCATCCCTGAAACCCTGATGCCCGCAATCGAGGAACTGACAGCAGGATACGAGAGATACAAAGACGATCCGGCATTCAAAGATGAGTTGAATTATTATCTCGCAGACTTCGCGGGAAGACCGACGCCGCTCTATCACGCAAAACGCCTCAGCAGGGAATACGGCGTCAAGATCTACATCAAGAGAGAAGACCTCGTACACGGCGGCGCACACAAGCTGAACAACACCATAGGGCAGTCTCTGCTTGCAAAGTACATGGGAAAGACGAGGATCATCGCAGAAACCGGCGCCGGGCAGCATGGCACCGCTGTTGCGATGGCTGGTGCAAATCTCGGAATTCCAACCGTGGTCTACATGGGTTCAGTTGATATGGAGCGCCAGCGGATGAATGTGTACCGGATGCAGCTTCTCGGAGCAGAGGTGATCCCTGTGGAATCAGGATCAAAGACGCTCAAGGATGCGATCAATGAGGCGCTTCGAGACTGGGTCACCAATGTCGAGAACACGTATTATCTTATCGGCTCGGTTGTCGGTCCGTATCCGTATCCTGTGATCGTGCGTGATTTTCAGAGGGTGATCGGAAAAGAGACAAGAGAACAGATCATGCGTGCGGAAGGAAGACTGCCTGACTCAATCGTTGCGTGTACAGGCGGGGGCAGCAATTCAATTGGAATCTTCTATCCGTTTCTGGATGATTCCGTTGATCTCTTCGCAGTGGAGGCTGGAGGCAGCAATCTGCTGGTTACCGAGAAGGCGGCATACCATTCCGCATCACTCTGCACAGGCGAACTCGGAACCTTACACGGTGCGATGACAAAGATTCTACAGAACCGGTACGGACAGATCCTTGAATCGTCCTCGATTGCCGCAGGACTCGATTATGCCGGCGTCGGTCCTGAACTGGCATATCTTGCAGATACCGGAAGAATCAAGCCGCGGAACGTGAATGATTCCGAAACTCTTGAAGCGTTCTTCGATCTCTCAAGGCTCGAGGGAATCATTCCGGCACTCGAATCCGCACATGCGGTCGCTTATGTGAAGAAGGCGGCAGAGGCAGGAGAACTCGGAGATGTTGTTGTGATCAATCTCTCAGGGCGGGGCGACAAGGATGTGGATTCGGTGGCGAGAAGGGCGGGATTTGTGTGAACATTAATTGAAATAATCGAGATGACAAGATGATACCGGATTATCAAAGTATTATGCTTCCTCTGTTGAAATATGCAGAGGATAAGAAAGAGCATCACATCCGTGAGGCAATAGAACGACTTGCGATTGAGTTTGATTTGACGGAAGACGAGAGAAAAGAATTTTTACCAAGTGGTCAACAAATTTTTGATAACAGAGTTGGGTGGGCAAAGGGTTATTTGAAGAAAGCATGTTTGTTAGAGTCGACTAGAAGAGGTTATTTTAGAATCACTGATAGAGGAGTCGGAGTTTTAGAAGATCAACCAGATAAGATTGACGCGAAGTATCTTAAGCGATATCCCGAATTTATTGAATTTATAAACCCATCAAAATCTGTTACTGTGAAATTTGGGGGTGATCAAGAAAATGAAGACGCCACTCCTGAAGAACTGATGGAGGTTGGACATAGGAAACTACAAAATGATCTTGTTTCTGAGCTGATAGATAGCATTAAAAGATGTTCACCAAGTTTTTTTGAAAGATTAGTTGTTGATCTTTTAGTAAAAATTGGATATGGGGGATCAAGAGAGGATGCAGGCAAAGCAATAGGAAAAAGCGGTGATGAGGGTATTGATGGTATAATAAAAGAAGACAAACTTGGATTGGACATTATTTATGTGCAGGCAAAGAAATGGGAAAATCAGGTCAGCCGACCTGAAATACAAAAGTTTGCAGGTGCTTTACAAGGACAGAGAGCAAAAAAAGGGATTTTTATAACAACTTCTACTTTCTCAAAAAATGCAATTGAATATACTTCTGTAATTGACAGTAAGATCGTCCTCATCGATGGTGAACAATTAGGTAAATTGATGATCGAAAACGGTGTCGGTGTGTCAAAAATTGCTTCTTATGAGATTAAAAAAATAGATTCAGATTATTTCATGGAGGACTAACGTTGCTGCACCAGACGATGCAGCGTATGTATCGCAGGCTCACGACTTCGCCCTCCAAGACATTCGCCTCCGGCGAACGCCGCATATGCGGGGAACAATACATATCTCACCGCTCAAAAATACAGAACTAAAGTATAGGCGATCATCCCATGAAAATCAAAGACAAATTCACTGAACTAAAATCCCGCAACGAGGGCGCGCTCATCGCATACATCTGCGCGGGCGACCCGACGCCAGACGACACCACAGAGATCGTGCATGCGCTGGCGCGCGGCGGCGCAGACATCATCGAACTCGGACTCCCGTTCTCAGACCCGATTGCAGATGGTCCGACGATTCAGGCAGCAATCGAACGGGCGCTTGATTCTGGCATGAATCCGGACGTATTCTTCGAACTCGCTGGATCGCTGGATGTGAGTGGAGAGGTTCCGCTCGTTGTAATGACCTATTACAACATCATATTCAAGCGGGGGCTCGAACGATTCGTATGCGATTGCGTGAACAATGGAATAACAGGCATCATCGTCCCTGATCTTCCGGTTGAGGAGTCTGATGATCTTGCTATCCAGTGCAGAAGATACGGGGTTGATCTGATCTTCTTTATCGCGCCAACCACGTACCCTGAACGCATGGAGAGAATCGCGGACAAGGGTTCCGGATTCATATATCTCGTTGCGAGAACCGGTGTTACCGGTGCCAGAGCGGATGTTGCGGAATCAACACTATCCCTGATCGAACAGGTACGCGGCACAACTCACACAAAAACGCCGCTTGCAGTTGGATTCGGCATATCTATGCCAGATCAGGCATCCGCCATCATCGAAGCGGGCGCGGATGGTGTGATCGTTGGTTCTGCGTTTGTGAATATCATCGCGGATGGGGTGGATGTGCCGGAGCGCATCGAAGAACTTGCACGAGAGTTGAAAGGAGGTTGCTGCCCTAAATCAGTTTCTTAAGCAGGGAGGAAACATCCTTTATAGCCAATTTCTTGCTTTCTTCGGTTAGGATATTCTCTACAAGCTTATTAAATCTTCCATTATCTCTGATTTCGCTTACGAACAGTTCTAAAACCCGATCTCTTGATAATAAACCCGAGATCACATTCAGTGCTGAGAAATCGAATTCCTTCTTCCACCATCTCTCATAATCTTCTATAATATTTTCACCTGACATGACTCCAGATAAGACTTCTGCAGCAATTTCACCTGAACGTCTGGCATAATATAGACCTTCTCCTTCAAAAGGAGATACAAATCCAGCAGCATCCCCTACCAGTAGAATTCTTCTGGAATATGTCCTTTTTACAGGTCCACCGACCGGTATGAGCGCCTTTTCTCCGGGAATATCAGGATAATCTGTGGTAGAGGACGTACCAGTCAGTACGTGATCTCTTTTGGGAGCAATCCAGGAGTAGCCGCCTTTAAACAGGTCCATTTCGAAATAGTCATCAGGATTTGTATCTTTCTTTTGCTGAACGCAAAATGCATACGTTCTCGTACCACCAAATCGACGGCTTAAATCTGATATCCCGGAAGCGAGTATGACATATTCTGCAATAATAACGCCTTTTTTTGTTCTGATCTCAACATACGAATCCTTTTCATGCAGCGATGACACAAGGTCTCTTCTTAATTCGGATCCTGCATCAATAGCTTCATTGATATTAAAGAAATCATATACCTGCCTATCTATAGAGTATTCAACTGCCTGTTTGTAGTTAATTTCAGCATTGATACCGTGAAATGATATTCTGACCCCTTTCAACTTCCTTTCTGCAAAAACTTCATTTATTCCATAATTTCTGACGTATTGGGCTGTGAGTATTCCTGCACAAACCTTTTTCTTATCACAGGGGTCGATCATCACAGTCTTGTAACCGAGTGAAGATAGTCGCGATGCAGCAAAAGATCCGGCAGGACCAGCACCGATAACAGCAGCATCATATCTCATTGGAGAACCTCGAAGTTAAATAATCCATCGATATATATGCTAAATCAAATACAATAAGAATTATTAACGTATTCAATTTCAGAATATTCAAGATTACAGATATCAGTATCCCGATCTTCAGGATCAATCGATAATCAAATACGAATTTCAGGGATCCGGGAACGTGGATGATATCGTTCAACTCATCCATGGCAGCAAGAGCTCCTATCAGCAAAACCAGAGGAGAGAGATTGATCCCGTATATAAAATTCACAACAAGTAACCCAAAAAGCCCGAAATAATGACCGGTGTTATTTATCTTTCCTGTTATCAGACATCCAATGACGATACCGCCGAAAAGAAGGGATGCACCAACATCGACTATCATCAGATATCCCATCAATAACCCGTAGATAAGTCCGCAGGGTATGGCAAAGAAGCGATGGATTGCCATGTTCTTATCACAGACGTCATCCGTTAATTTGATCATTGAGCCTGATAGAAGACATATAACCAACATTATAAGTAAAGACATCTCCCAATTTCAGGACTTAACTGGATTTTTCGTTGTGGACTGCTGAATTATTGGGCGCTGGTGTGCAAAAGCGACAGCCCTTTCTACGTTCACCGCCCCACCACGATCCCTGCATATCCAACCACCTCTGGCATCGGCTGAACATCCCCGCTGTTCGAATAATCAAGCAGTCTACCATGATTCGCGCCAAGCCCCCTGCTCACCATCATCATAACAGCGATCGGACCGTATCCGCATACACTGGCATCCCGCTCTTGGATTCGTGAATAAAACTCGGTGACGTTCAGTTCAAGCAGCGGTTCGATCACGTAATGATCGATGTCGTATGCAACTGCCGGAGGCTTATAATGCGTGAAATCGGAAGAAGCAATCACAACAACCTTCTTATCGATTTCAGAGATCGCATCAATCAGTTCGGTGCTCACATCGCGTGCGGTCTCCTCATCCTGCAAGCCCATGCATATCGGAACGATCTTGAAGCTCCGGAACAGTGTCTGCAAAAACGGTATCTGAACCTCGACCGAATGCTCGTAGCGATGAGCGGTCTCGTCGATATCGATGATGCGGCACGGGAGCGATTCGATGATATCGAGATCAACCTCAACATTACCGAGCGGCGTACTCCATGTATCGGATGACACCGAGACCGCAGAGCCATATCCTGTGTGATTGGGTCCGATTACAACGAAGGTATCGGCATTCGGGAGCACAGCATATACATGCGCTGCTGTCCTACCGGAATACATATACCCGGCATGTGGCACAACCGCTCCTGTGTTTGCCTGATCAGGAGAGATTTCGATGCCTGAAAAATATGATTTAATGTCCTTCTTTAAGGTTCTGGGATTTGATGGGTAGAACTGTCCTGCAACTACTGGCATTCTCATGGTGGCTCACCGATCATGTAATGTTTCTTCCGGACTTATATCTAACGTTGAAGGTTTCAACGATATTTTCACCGCAATATTGATAATCCCATCCCGTCAATATCAGCAGTACATTATGATATGGGCCGATAGATCAGTGGTAGATCGCTACCTTGGCATGGTAGAGGCCTCGGGTTCGAGTCCCGATCGGTCCATCTTTGTGGTCAACACCTGTAGCGCGGGGGTTGCCCAGCCAGGTCAAAGGCGATAGGTTTAGGGCCTATTCTCGCAGGAGTTCGTGGGTTCGAATCCCACCCCCCGCATCCAATGTTGTCGTTTCTGCTGGTTTTACGAGCCGCAGACACCAGGCAACAAATATCAATCCTGT
Source organism: Methanobacteriota archaeon (assembly GCA_034659235.1). Lineage (GTDB taxonomy): Archaea > Halobacteriota > Methanosarcinia > Methanosarcinales > Methanogasteraceae > Methanogaster_B. Next base: position 7,312 of record JAYEGV010000285.1, on the reverse strand, counting down.
ATCTCCCCCTGAATGAAATCCTCTGTCAATCGACATGCTTCGTCATCGGTAAACTGGCGTGGTGGGTGCTTCATGAAATATGCAGAAGGAGAGTACAGAATCCCTCCTTTACCTCGATTGAGTGCCAGTTTACAGCACCTTATGGCGTCAATCACCACTCCTGCCGAGTTCGGGGAATCCTCAACAGAGAGCCGTAACTCGAGGTTCATTGGAACGCCGCCGAACAGTCTGCCTTCCATCCGGATGAAACCGATCTTATTATCTTTCTGCCATGCCACCCAATCGCTGGGACTGATATGGATGTTTTCATCTTCCAATCGATTTTCGGTTTGAGATTGCACAGCTTCGGTCTTGGACTCTTTTTTGGAAGCCAGACGACTCCTGTCGAGCATGTTCAGAAAATCAGTGTTCCCTCCGGTATTGAGCTGATACGTCCGCTCGAGTTTCACGCCTCTCTTCCTGAAAAGGTTTGTTAACACCCTGTGTATGATGGTAGCGCCAAGCTGGGATTTTATATCGTCCCCGATGATGGGCAGTCCCTTCTCCTCAAACCGCCTGCCCCATTCAGGATCGCTGGCGATAAAGACAGGCATGTTGTTTATGAATCCTATTCCGGCATGAAGAGCACATTCAGCATAAAATTTGACAGCATCTTCAGATCCCACTGGAAGATAATTTAAGAGGATTTCGGCACCGGATTCTTTTAATACATTGATTACGTCTTCTCTGGACGCTTCCGCCTCATCGCTTAAAACGAATGCATGTTTACTGTCATAATTGTTCATGTGGTATGGAAAGCCATCGAGTATCCTGCCCATCTTCACATTCACATTGGATTTAGGGACATTATCACAGAATACTGTCGTGCAATTCGGAAGTTCAAATATAGCCTCGGACACATCCTTTCCAACTTTCCTTTTATCAATGTCGAAGGCAGCCACCACTTCAATATCGCCGGGTTTATAACCGCCAATGTCCCAGTGCATCAATCCGATAGCATCTGCGCTGTCCTTATCTCTGTAGTACGCAATGCCCTGAAGTAATGAACTTGCACAGTTGCCAATGCCTACAATCCCTATCTTGATTTTGTCCATAAACGATTGCCTCTTCTTTATTGTGCTTTGATGCCGGAGGTTTACATAACGTTTTCGTAACTATGTTAAATCTTCTTTCTGCTCCGTCTCGCACGCATCGCCTCTCGCTCACGCGCTCTTCGTGCTGCCTTTGCACGACCACCGATTCGCTCACGATCAACGGTATACAGTTCGAAGGTCGGAATGATCGTCCTGACCACAGGAACGTCGATCCATGGCTGGGACAGATCAACAATGATCACCTGTGGAGCCACGCCACGAAGTCTCTCTATGATTGTATGGATGTTCTTTGCAGGCGTGTTCGATGAGAGATCAGGAATCCGAGCGAGTTCGATCTCTTCGCCATCCGTGTACCAGAATTTATTCAGGCGTTTCATGCGCTCGTACCCGGCACTCATAACGAAACCACTCCGCTTCTGCACATCCTCGCGCGCACCTGATATCTGTGCCAGTCTGAACTGCGCTGCCTCTGTTAGCGCACGGAATACCGCATGTTCCGGACTGAGATGCGCACCCGCGCCCATCACCAGCATCGCTGGATTCTCGGTTGTGAAATCATCCAGCGCAGCAACCACAACAGGAATCTCTGTTATCGATGGTAAAAGCCATAGTTTTACAGATATTCCGGCATTCTCGAATTTATTTCGGAGATCGTACACCTCACCATCCTCTTCCTGTAAAATAATCTCCTTTCCAGTGTTTCGAGAATACTCTGCTATGCTCAGGGCATCGCGCTCAATCACCTCCAGGAGTCCGTGCACGATAGCCTCCTCGATGGTGTTGCCTGAGGCAAGTCCACTGGTGTTGCTGCGGAACAGAAACATTCCACGGATATACGGATGGTAGACTGCATTTGCAGGCACAAGCACCTCTGCACTGTTCATAAAGTCCCATCCTCTCATCCATTCGAGTCTGAGCCCTGTAGAGAGTGGTTCCGGGAGACGCAATGTTTCCGGATCGATTGCATTTTCACTCTCGAAATCCTCATACGTTCCGACGATCCTCTCTGTGTTAACCGGCTTATCCTTAAAATCAGTGTTTGTTTCTGGTATTTCAGCAAAGCATCTCTCAACAGATTCCATTATCGCAGATATCCTCGCCTGAATCCCGGTTGCGCCCTTGCCAGAATATACTGATATTGCGCCATGTGATGCGCCTGGTCTGGTCGCTGCAACCACAGGAATTCCGACGCGATCAAGATGCGTGATATCTTTTAGTTCTGTCACCCCGATATCCGGAAGGATCTTCTCGATATTAAAGAGCGTTGTCTCGTAACCATATACCCGCTGGGTGCCTGGCTGATATTTGATCTCCGGGTTGATCCGTATTCGCATGGGGTTCCTATTGCTGGAACAATTTATTAATTCATCCCCGCCGCACACACCCGATCCCTGAGAGAAGCTCCTCTGCCATGGTCTCAACCTCATCCGGATTGCAATCACCAAGAATCTCGATTCGAAACGTTGCGCTCTGTTTCGGCTCATATCGATCGATCACCTCTGCGCCGACCACGCCATCGATCGTTGATATCACATCGCACACCACCGATGGATCGGCACGATCCGGCAGTATGACCGAGATGTCCCGCTTAAACCCGCGCAGATTTGTAAGTTTCCAGTTGTATAACCCAGAATCATTGAGCAATCTGATGTTTTCGATCTTCAATTCGACAGATCTCACTCCTTCTCTCATAACAATGGTTCTTGGGGTGACCTTTGCGATGCTACCGACATGCGTGACACCGGAACGCAGGTGCAGCACCGCTTTCTGCATGCCGATCGATTGAACCAGTTCTTCAAACTCTGCTATCTTCGAATTGATCAGTTTATCGGACCTTCTCAGCGCAGATTCCGTATCACCAAAGTGAGACGCTGCTTTCTTCATCAGATCAATGAAATCCTGCACAGAATTCTCCCTGACGAGTTCTGATAATCGTATACACTCAGCGATGAATGCCTCATGCACCTCTGCAACTCTTGGATTGTTCATCTGGATCATCGCATACAGGTGAGGGTTCTGACCAAGAATTCTGCCAACGAAATCGAGCATAATCTCATACACAGGGCTCATGAACCTTCTTGATTCGGAAACATCAAAATCAAGGTTCTCCAGTGTCGATCCGATGCTGATGTATGCGAAATGTGTGAGTCCCTGCACCACCGCCATTGCCTGATCATGCGTATCAGCATCCACGACCTCGACGCTTGCGCCCTCGCCCTCAAACAGGTCGAGGATGACCGGAAGCCAGCTCTCACATCTATTCGATGGTGTGATCATCACGGTCTGCCCGCGGATATCGGAGATGCTCGGACCAAACATCGGATGCGTCCCGATCACCTCCACACCATCAGGTGCAAACGCTTCCATTGCAGCGAGCGGTTTCTTCTTTATCGATGTCATGTCCATGAGAAGACTCCCGCGATTCATCTTCGGTGCGATCTTTCTGATCGTGTCCTCGGTTACGTCGATTGGAACCAAGATTGCAACGATATCGCTCCTGCTGATCGCCGCATCCAGATCGTGGGCATACTCTGCACCGAGCTCTTCTGCAATCTCGGTCCTGCCGCTCCTGCCCCAGACCGTGACCTCATGGTTCAGGCGCTGGAAGAATCTCGTGAACCACTGTCCGAGTTCGCCTGTGCCGCCGATGATCAGGATGTTCATGACTGTCTCCTGTTTGTATTGTGATTTTACGTATATCAAAAAGTTTTTGCATCATCAAAATGATGTCAAGGTGAGAGCGTTTGCAAGAGTAGGTGGTTCGAATGATCACAGTAACAGAAGAAGATTTCAATATCAGCAAGACGATCGAAGATGCAGAGCATCCGGATGCCGGTGCGATCGTCACATTCATGGGCGTTGTGCGGGATGATAAAATTAAAGGTATGGAGATAGAGGCGCACGAGGAACCTGCCATGCAGGAACTTGGCAGGATAAGAGAGGAGGCACTGAAGCGATTTGATATAAAGTCTCTCGATATCATTCACCGCACAGGAAGGCTCTCTGTCGGCGAAAAGATACTGCTCATCGTGTGCAGCGCTCCGCACAGAAAGGATGCGTTCGCTGCATGTGAATATACGATGGACGAACTGCAGAAGGTGGTCTCGATACGGAAGAGGGAACTTACGTGAAATTAAGCATCCGCCAGCCTGGATGAAGTCATGTCACACCAAACGCATAAGTATGGTGACATACCAGTCTGTTCATCAAAACTACAGTCCAAAAAAAGAGTTGAAATAAATGAACATCGATCTAAATAAAGCACTGCGAAAAACAATCAGAACAGGCAAGGTTCTCATCGGATCAAACATAAGTATCGATGCCGTAAAAAACAACAGTGATGTAACGGCTGTGCTTGCTGCCAACTGCCCATCCCATATACGGGCACAGATACGGGATTCTGGCGTGCCGGTCATCGAATACCCTGGAATGAGCGTTGATCTTGGCACCGCATGTGGAAAACCATTCACCATTGCTGCGCTAACCATCCTCGATCCCGGTGATTCGGGCATCATGTCAGTCTTCGAAGAAGAAACGCCGGATGAAATTGAGGGATGAGCGTGGGTGAGATCAGACTTACCACTGAAGGTGTCCGGTACATCGCGCTCTTTGAGAGTCTTACAGGAGCGACTGCACGCGACTGTATTGACGAGGATGATCGGGTACTGTATGTGGTCAGAAACGGCGACATGGGGCTTGCAATCGGACGAAATGGCGAACATATCAACCGGGTCAGAAAGTCTATTGGCAAGCACATTGAGATTGTGGAGTATTCGGATGACCTTTCTGCTTTTATGAAGAACGTGGCCCAGCCAGCAAAGGTACTCGGAATCGAACTGACTGTGCGCGGCGGAAGACGGATCGTGTATGTGGATGTGCCAGCCAATGAGAAGGGACTTGCGATCGGCAGGGATGGTAGAAACATCGAGAAGATGCGGATGCTTGCACACAGGCATCATAACATCGATGATGTAATTATCAGATAAGATTTAAGTTTGAAAGATCGAAGGATGGATACATGAGTAAAGGAAAATATGCAGCCCGCAAACTGCAAAAAGATCGGAAGAAAGCCAGATGGAACGATCGTAATTATAGCAGCCGCGCTCTCCGCCTGGATATCAAGGCAGATCCGCTCAGCGGCGCACCGCAGGGGCGGGGAATCGTGCTTCAGAAGGTTGGCGTTGAAGCAAAGCAGCCAAACTCTGCGATACGCAAATGCGTTCGGATACAATTGATCAAGAATGGGAAGCAGGTTACTGCGTTCTGTCCTGGTGACGGTGCGATCAACTTCATCGATGAGCATGACGAGGTGACGGTCGAGCGTATCGGCGGAATGATGTGCGGCTCCATGGGCGACCTGCCTGGTGTCCGGTTCAGGGTGATCGCGGTAAACGATGTATCACTCCACGAGATGGTGATCGGACGCAGGGAGAAACCAATCAGGTGATAGCGATGGATATGTTGACATTTGGTAAATGGGATCCCTCAGAGGTCGAAGTCAGGGATATGGGCATCAGAAAGTATGTTAATATCAGTCCGAGAATCGTACTGCACACTGGCGGCAAACATGCCAGCCAGCAGTTCAATAAATCCGATGTCCCGATCGTTGAACGCCTGATCAACAGGATCATGCGAAAGGAGGCGAACACCGGCAAAAAACAGCGTGCTTACGGGATCGTGATGTCTGCATTCGATAGCATCCATGAGAAGACAGGACAGAACCCTGTTCAGATTCTTGTCGATGCCATTGCCAATGCAGGACCAAGAGAGGAGGTTGTCCGTCTCAAATACGGTGGAATCGCTGTGCCAAAGGCTGTTGATACATCTTCCCAGCGCAGGGTGGATATTGCTCTGCGGTTCATCGCTGAAGGAGCACGACGTTCAGCATTCAAGAGCAAGCGATCCATCGAACGCTGTCTTGCGGATGAACTTATGGCTGCTGCATCGTATGATGTCAGATGCTATTCGATCAATCATAAGCAGGGGCTCGAGCGGGTTGCAAAGTCTGCGCGGTGAAATTGTTCTTGGACATGGCGTGACCTTTCAATGTGCACGTATGAATAATCAGTAGTGTCCTGACGTGCAATTGATGAACACGCTCAATTAGGTTGTGGTTGTACAAAGCAGCCACACCATACTTGAGTAAGTACCCAAAAACTCTACTCAACTATCTCATTACAAATCAGAAGCTGCTTTTTGACCGCCTCTATCTCCTCATCACTCAGATCCCTCGGGAAATTGAATACCTCCGAGTGCGTCTCTGTGGCATACGGACGGTTGCAGTCAGAGCATCCTGTTGTCCTGAAGGCAGCCCCATTCTCGATTAGACGCAGCATCATAGCATCCGGTATCCCAAAGTCCACCACGTCCCCATCCTTAAAAGTCATATCTCCAGAGGATGCGATGTCCTCACGGATCAGATATGCGCCAAACTGCACTGCACGGTAGTGTCCGATACAGAGATTCGTGTGCAGCCAACGAGTCCCTGGCAGATGCGTGTATGCAAAGAGGGCAGCGTAGACACCATCTGCATGCAGTTCGTCTATCAGTCTGAGTGCGTCCTCGCAACTCTCTCCCATGCCGATGATCAGATGCGTGCCAACAGAACCTCTGCCAAAGATGCGGATCGCACGCCTGATTCCATCGAGATGTGTCTCCCATTCGTAGATGCTGTCTGCATCTCTTCCTTTGATCCTGCCGAACAGTTCACTGGTGCACGCATCAAGCGGGATCACCAGTTTATCGACACCCAGTTCCTTTAGAAGAGCGTACTGTTCGTCGCTTAACGGAAATACCGAGACCGAGATTGGAATCTGGCTTACGTCCCTAATGCACCGGATAAGGTCTACGGTATCCTGCCACATCCCGGGATACATCACAGTCTGGATACATGCACGCCTGAGGTAACCACGCTCAAACGCGATCTTAAGTCTTCGCACAACTTCGCTGAGATCTGATGGGATGTACTGTCCGCGTGCGATCTGTTTCAGGTCCCCATCCGCGCCCGATGCCTGCGAGCAGAAGCGGCAGTTTGCCTGACAGCGTCTGTCTGTGTATATCTGCAGATACGCTGTTGTGGGCGGTGCGTCCATCAGCACGAGTTCCATTCCGAGTACCCCGAGTGTGCCAATAGATGCGCGGACTATTTTGTTGTGCGGTGCGGTCTTCATGATTGGTCCGGGATTGGTTTGAAGCGTCATTTTACTGTTGCATAGATC
>JAYEGV010000284.1:0-3444 GCA_034659235.1 Methanobacteriota archaeon | reverse complement strand
AAAGAAGGCGAGGATTACGACGCAGTGATAAGCACGAAGGAGATGCGTGTCATCATGGAAGACGCGAAGGAACGGTATATAGAGAAGTATGGTGTAGACCCGGCAAATCCTAAATTGGACGATGTAGGCGGCGTCCTTCTTCCCAACGAGGAAGTCGAGAGACTCGTTAAAAGCGGGAAGATTGTTCCGTTGGAATAGAATAAAGAGGATTTAGAACTATGAATAAAAAATATTTGATCATCATAGTAGTGTTGGCAATTATAATAGTATACGTTGGGGGACTGTTATTCTATTATACTGCCAAACCATCTGTTGGAGGGCTTACTTTAGCGATGAGTGATGAGAATCTATCCGAAGTCGAAGTAATTTTAAAAGAAAACCTGCCCACCTCATTTACTGTAAGAGTATCTTCGAGTTCCCCCAGATATTACACAGTCATTCCTTCTTCTGAGTTCAACAGTTTAAAAGAAACTTTGTGGAATAACGAAAGTATAGAGATCACAGCAGCAAAGCAGGAAAACGGAGATACATACGCTTTTTTCCATAGTTGTTTCGGCAAAATCGATTTGAATTATAATATAACAGAACTCCAGGAGCCTCTCAACAAATACTCACTGGAGGCAAAAGAAGTTAACCGGATATATGTACAATTTGGAGATAACGTGCGTTATAGTGAGATCGAAGAGACATTGCATCTTTTAGAAAAAGAGAGCAATGTGATTAGAGTATTCCCTGATGTTCTTAAGAGGTGAAAACCGTCATTTTCCGAAAGTATCGAAAGATTTCCGACAGTTAGAGACTTTGCATAGAAACTATATATAGGTGCGATGTCACAGGAACGTCTGGCAGAATTAAAACCATGCCCGAAAGAGGAACAGAAACCATTAGGAGATCAGACAACATGAAAGGGATAACAAAACCAAAAGGATTCGGAATGGCAGCCATACTGGCGATGGCGCTGTTAGCAATGGGAGGATTTGGCTATACTACCGACGATGCAGAGCCTTTAGTTCCACAAAGAGTGAATATTACTACGAAGAATGTAACCCTGTATCGAGCAGTTGACCCCTTAGACAACACCGGGGAAATCTACGTAAGATACAGCACAGATGTGGCTGAGGACGTTGATGTAAAAACAGGCACACAGCCAACCGTTGTATATACTTCGCAAACAGATAAGTGGTATGCAACCCCCTGCACATGGACAAACCAACCTTATGCGGCAAATGCCCTCCGGATCAGAATATACGATAAGGATCTGCTCTTCGATGATCTGCTATACGACCAATATCACAGCATTTTTCCTGGAACTAACACGGAAATCGCAGTGAACAATATAGTTAAAGTGGAAGCCGAAGTCATCATGTACAACCCATAATTGGGATGTGCAGGTAATTGAATGCTGGGGAATAACTGGATATGAAACTGATATTGGGCGAATATGAAAACAAGAAATAAGATATTGATTGGGGTAGGGATTGTGGTGTTGCTTGTGGTGGGCTTTTATGTTATTTTCCCTTTTTATCTCGTTGGTCCTCCATTACCTCTTCTCTCCTTAAAGAATGGAGATGCTATCAATCACGAGGTAGTCATCGAGATATTTGACCATAATAATAAATCCATATTCAAAGAAACGTATGGGCTGAATCCGAAAGAAGAAATACGCCACCCCAGACCATTTCTGCTTAACTTTCGATGGTTGAAGGAGTGTACACTCAAGGTCACCGTGGATAATAATACCACAAAGATGTATAAGACAGATGTATATCCATGGAAAGAATTTGGGATAGCTATAAACAAAGACCCTATTTCAGGAGAAATTAATATCGGGATAGGTGCGAAAGTTGTGTGAGAAACATCATAACATCGTGTGTAATAATTCACCGTAACAGCGATCGATGCTGTATGCGGTGTACCGACCATCCGTAACCGCTCTGACAATCCCTTCTTCCTTCAGATGCCTGATATGCCAGTTGATCGTGGGCGCAGAAACCCCGATTCTTCCGGCGAGGGTTTCATGGGTTATCTGCTCGCTGTTGAGGATTTCTGATATGATCCTTCTATGTTTCTCGTTTTTCAGCGCGGCAAGCGCTACTTTCTCTTTCTCTCCATAAGTGCTCTCATTCAAGAAATAATGGATCTTTCCGCGTGTTTTGTAGGATATTATCATGTTTTGTTCCTCTAACATCCCGAGATGATATTCGACAACCCCCTTATTTAGCCCTATCTCTTTTATTATTTCATTAGGATAAGTACCCGGGTTTGAATTGATAAAACCATATATCTGATCCCTGTTCGTGTTCTTCAAGACGTTAGATCTGTATATTCTCCTGTATCCGCCCAGAACGTAGAGAAATCTTGCTGAAAACAGGATCTCCGGAGCAGGGGCTATCTGCGCAGAGATCAGCCAGAGTAGAAACAACCAGTATGGAATTGATATAACCTCGAGTTCGCGCACCTCTTCCCCAGCCACCGAAGCTCCCGGTTCTTTGCTCAAGCAGGGGCGGACAGTGTACTCGGTAGCTGCCACCAGAGTTGAAATCAACAGCAAAAATAAGAGACATGCGAGGAGAGTTCTTGCTGCCTTAGTGCTGATACACGTTGAATGTATAGTCCTCGACTTTGATGACATATATTCCATTTGAACTTCCATTATCCTGATTCAACATAACCTTTGTTTAGAATCGTATCAAGATGTGTTTTTCCACCGATTGCGTCACAGGCTTCGCACAGTTAGAGACTCTGCATAGAAAGCTTATATGGGCGTGATGCCATAGTGGCGTTTTGTAGGGTTCAACCGAAACCTTCCGAAAACGGCTGAACCCCAAAGATCTCACCCGAAGGCAGGATCATGCCTACGCCTTATGGCCCTGCTTTGGTCGTGCCTCCGGAGGAAGATAGAACACAAACCATAAGGAGGTAAAACTACATGAAAGGAAGAATAAAACCGAAAGGATTTGAAATAGCAGCCATAACAGTGCTGTTTGCTGCATTGATAGTTGCTAGTGCCGCCAGTGCGGTTGATGATGCCAAGAACGCCGACGGCAGAGGGCTCGTAAAGACCATACCCATAAGTGGATATTTGACCCCGTCAGAAGATACTGATGACTTCCCGTTTAATGTCTCGAATGGACGGGGATGTGACTGGGTTTCTGCAGAGGTGTTAGTATCTAGCATGCATTTTTTCGACAGATTGGGGGATATTAGTATCGAGTTGGTAGACCCCGATGGTAAGAAGGTGGATGGTGATGAGATATGGGGCACGGAAAACTATCTGAATTTCAACTATGAGCCCGGACATAGCCTGAAGGCGGGTACGTGGCACATATATGTAAAGGGTAAGCGTCTCAATAGTGAATCGGGATATGATGGTTCTGCACATGTCTTCAATCTGACGAGCCAATGACTGAATTTAAACTGTGCCCAAAAGAATAACACAAACCA
>JAYEGV010000283.1:0-3469 GCA_034659235.1 Methanobacteriota archaeon | reverse complement strand
CAGAGGATTTATGAGATGTACGGGCTTAGGTTAGATAGGGATGGAGGTGGTTGAAAACGATTGAGATGAATCATAAAATCTCTACCGAACTCAGGAATGTCCGGACGATGAGCATACTTAGGTCAACACTCTATCTGTTATCCATTCTTCTGATCGCATCAGTCGCGGTCGGGCAGATCGATGCGAATAACAATAAGATCGAGGATTCACTGGAGTCTGGGATCACCACAACTGCAGATACTAATGTGGATGTGATCGTACTCTACAACCAGACTCGAGATGCTCCTCCTGCTGGATCTAAAGTGAAATATAATTATAGTATCATCAATGCGACCGCACTCAGCATCCCTCGCAGCCGTCTACACGAACTGACAGATGATCCACACGTTGAGATGGTATATCAGGACCGCATCGTGCATGCGTATCTGGACTCGAGCGTGCCCGTGATCAGTGCAGATCTCGCAAGAACTACCTGCAATCTCACTGGCTCAAATATCACGATAGCGATCCTCGACACTGGCATCGATGACACTCACGAGTCGCTGGACGATCTTGACGATGATCCGGCAACCGATGATCCAAAGGTCATCGCATTCAGGGATTTTATTGGACTCAAGACCGAGCCTTATGACGATAACGGACATGGAACACACTGCGCGGGTATCGCTGCTGGTACCGGCGGTGTTGATAACCGATATGTCGGAGTGGCTCCAGGCGCAAATCTCGTAGGCGTGAAGGTGCTCGACAAGAATGGAAAAGGTTCCGAGTCCAATGCGACCGCAGGGATTGAGTGGTGTATTGAAAACAAGGATACCTACGGGATACGGATCATCTCGATCAGTCTCGGTTGTGATGGTAACAATGATGGAACAACTCTTCTTGAGCGTGCCTGTGATGCCGCGGTCGATTCCGGTATTGTGGTCTGTGTTGCTGCAGGAAACAAGGGGGGCGGAAGTATGACCGTAGGAAACCCTGCCTGTGCAAAAAAAGTGATCACTGTGGGCTCTGTTGATGACAGTATGGTGATCGCATCCAATTCGTTAGGAGGTCCTACCGCTGACGGCAGGATCAAGCCAGAGGTCTGTGCAGTGGGTGTCAACGTTACATCTGCGGCGGCTGGCGGTGGATATGAAACGAGGTACGGGACATCGATGGCTGCACCACACGTTGCTGGCGTTGCTGCGCTGATTCTTGAGTACAATCCCAATCTCTTCCCATCAAAGGTGAGGGGCATTCTGATGAACACCGCCACTGATCGTGGCAGCCCGGGACCTGATAACAGCTATGGCTGGGGCGTTGTGAACACAACATACGCGATCTCTGCGCAGGAGCATGACATCTCAATCGCTGAGATCAGAGCGCAGCACCATACAGAGCCGGATAGAACTGTTGCAATCGATGCAATAATCAGAAACACCGGGCTTAGCAATGAGAGCGATGTGATGATCTCTCTGATGCTGAACGAAACCGTGCTGAACCAGACAACCATACCATTCATCCGGAGGAGTCAGAGCGTTGATGTGAACTTCTCGTGGATTCCAAATACAACAGGGTTATACAATCTGTCAGTGAATGTCAGTCCTGTGAATGGCGAGATACTGCTCTATGATAACGTGTGCTACACCGAGATCGATGTCTCGTACAGTCCTAACATCCGGATTGCGCCTGCAAATTACGATTTCACGCTCAGTCATGGCACATCCGCCATGGTGAATCTGACCATCAGCAACACCGGAACGCTGCCGCTCATATTATTCAGGATCACCGAACTTGTCAATTACACAATTAAGCCTATTCCGTATAACTGGATCGATGGGGTCAGTGAAGGTACAGACCTCAAGCTGGATGATGATAATATCTCAAGCCAGAATCTGCCGTTCGCATTCAATTTCTACGGGCGAAATTACACTTCAATCAACATCAGTTCGGACGGCTGGGCGAGTTTCACATCGGATGAGAAGTGGAGGGATTGGATGTATAACAGAGGGCAGAGACTTCCGGTGGATGGTTGGGAGAACACGATCTTTCCGCTTGGATCTGACTGGGATCCTGGCGCAGGTGGTGGCGTGTATCTGAAATCGTATCCGCAGAAGTATGTGATCACATGGTATCAGGTCCCGCACTGGTCTGATGGCGGTTCCACAGGTAACAACACCTTTGAGATGGTGCTATACGAGACAGGAGAAATCGGGTTCAACTACATGAATATCGAGAACCCGGGTGCCTTCACCGTCGGGATAAATCTTGGGGACGGATCACACGGCATCGTCTACGAGGATGAACCTCAGAGCATGACCTCCCTCTGGTTCGGACCGGAGAGGTGGCTATCGATCGGAGCGAAGAATGGCACAGTTGCTGGTGGTGGTGAGCTAAATATCCCGATAGTGATCAATACGGCAGATCTCGATCGCGGAAGGTACAGGGCAGACATTCTGATAAGAAGCAACGATCCGGATGAGAGCAGCATAACGATCCCTGTAAATCTTTCGGTTCAGTGGAGTGCTGCTGACGCTGCAATCGCGCTTCGTTTTGCAGTACGCGGGGAATACGAGGAGTTTGTCGATGTGAACAAGGATGGTAAGATCACATCCCTTGATGCTCTGATGATTCTGCAGGCAGCGGTTGGAGATGTGGAATTGTGATTGAGACCGTCACAATGTCCGAACCCGTGAAAGCGTCACACGATCAAGACCGATCTGCCTGAATGCTGCCGTCACATCTCCACGCACTGCCGTGAATCGATCAACATCATACGATTGAACCTCGACGCAGGTAAGTCTTCCATGATCCCGAACCCGGACCCCACGAAGACCATATCCATGCAGTATCGATTCCGCCTCTTCGATTCTGGCGAGTCGCTGGGTCGTGATTTCGGTTTCATAAGGAATTCTCGTGGCAAGACATGATTCCGAAGGCGCATCTGCAACAGAGAGTCCGAAATATTTAGCGATCTCTCTTACATCTGACTTCCCTAACATGAAATCGACAAACGGTGTGAAAATACCTGATTCCTTGATTGCGGCATAGCCCGGTCTATCTCCTGCGATATCTGTTATGTTTGTGCCATCTGCGATTGTTCCAATCCTGTTCCTGGATGCAATCTTCGCCAATTCCGAGATCAAGTACTTTTTGCAGTAATAACACCTGTTATAAGGATTTTCTGTAAACTCTTTCCTCGTTAATATCTCAAATCTAAAAATTTTATGTTCTATCCCGATTTCATCTGCCATCTTTACAGCATGCTCCAGTCCATAGCGTCCGAGCAATTCCGAATCAGCAGTCACTGCGATTGCTTCTGCGCCGCTCTGCTGCGCAATATACGCAAGCACCGAACTGTCCACGCCGCCAGAGAATGCAATCAGGATGCTTTCGCATTCCCGAATAGCATTCATCACGTTCTCTATCTTCTGCAGTGTTTCGTTCATTATGGGACTGTCACCTTGACGCTGATGCTCGGGTTAAACGCTTA
>JAYEGV010000282.1:1334-3483 GCA_034659235.1 Methanobacteriota archaeon | reverse complement strand
CTTGCAAGGCATGCAGCAGCAGTCATCATCTCGTGACCTGCCGCTGCGGTCAGCGCGACCTTCTCAACATCCTTGTGTATGAAGCAGGCAGGGAAGTTGATCGCTGCAACCGTGTTTGCCATGTGCAGTGCCGCAAGAGCTTTTGCCTTCGCGTACGGATTCTCGAAGCATCCGCGCTCAACACATTTCTCAGGAGTTCCAAGGATATACGGCAGTTCAAGGTCTTTTCCTGATTTTCCTCCCGCGACCTGATCGATCACCTTGTCGAACTCCTCCTGAATCATGCGCACCACACCGCATGCGGACAGGACCTTCATCGCATCCGAGTTAAACGATGCCATCTCTGTCGGGTCAAGGAACTCCCTCTTCGCACCGATGAGCGGGTCGACCTTTAGTATGATCGAACCGAAACCGGCATCTTTGAGTGCCTGACGTGCGTCCTTCTTGTCAGGTCCGTCCGAAACAACGATCGTTGGCGTGTTCTTGTAGATCTCTCTTGCCGCAGTCGGTCCGGGTGCGCCCGCGTTCGGGCTGATCATCACCACAAAATCAGGATCCCAGTGCTTGATCAACGCTTCCGTGTCCTTTGCCTCGTCCGGGCCCATCTTTGCGCCGGTTCCAAGTGTCCGTACCATGATACCCGCTCTTGCTGCAATCTCGTCAAGAATCAGGTCAATTACCTGGGACATCCCAAGATTCCCAAGTTTCACAAATCCAATTTTTACATCAGCCATGATGTGTCACCGCTTTCGTATCACGATTATGAGATATAAGGTTATTGATCAGGACATCCGGCTCTTCTCAAGAGAAGATATATGTTCAGCTTGGGTGTTCTTACTATGTTTTATCATCTTTGTGGATTTGGTGATACTGTTTTTCCACATAACAACTAAATACCGAGATGTGAAATACGACATGCATGCTCCGTGTGACATTCCTGGGAACCGGCGGCTCGCTGCCGACACCGCATAGAAACCCATCTGCAATCCTCGTTAACCGCAAAGGAGAACTGATGTTGTTTGATTGTGGTGAAGGGACCCAGCAACAGATGATGCGGGCAAAAACAGGAATGATGAAGCTTTCTTCTATTTTCATCACCCATCTGCATGCCGATCACATCCTTGGCATACCCGGACTGATCCAGACCATGTCCTTTCACGGACGGGAGGATCCATTGTTCATATACGCACCAGAAAGGTCGTTCGAACAGATCACATATCTCACACGCATTGGGTATACCAGACCAAGGTTTGATGTGCGAATCACAGAACTGTCACCAGGAGAGGTGATCGAACGTGACGAGTATGATGTCATTGCCATCAGAACCGAGCATAATGTACCTTCGATCGGATATGCACTTTTTGAGCACCAGCGAACAGGGAGGTTCAATCGCGAGCAGGCAATCGAACTCGGAGTACCGCCAGGACCGCTATTTTCAAGATTGCAGCGTGGTGAGAGCGTTACAGTAGATGGGAAGACCGTGCATCCGGAGGATGTGCTTGGCAGTCCAAGACCCGGGAGGCGTATCGTTTACACAGGCGATACCAGACCAACAGATACAGTACTTGAAGCAAGTCGTGGCGCTGACCTGCTGATCCATGACAGCAGTCTGGCTCATGATCTTATTGACTGGGCGCGCGAAACCATGCATTCCACCGCGAGAGAAGCTGCGCTCCTCGCAAAGGAAGCAGGGGTGCGGAAATTGGTATTAACGCACATCAGTTCCAGATATGCCGATCCATCGCCGATTGTGGAGGATGCGGAGGCTGTATTCGATCGTGTGCAGGTTGCAAGAGATTTTCTGGAGATTGAGATACCGTACCGTGATTCATGATACCATGATTCATATCGGAGAGGTGGTGAAGTGTGGCAGAAATCGGGGGAGAGTCGGAGCGATCATCTCATACAAGAACAGGTTCTGTATCGTAACCGCAGCACATGTTGTTAAGGGCGATAAAAGAGTGCAAATCAGCGGAATCGAGTGCAATGTGGCTACAGTAATTGAAGGATATGATCTGGTGATTATAGAAGCGCGGGATGCGGTTGAGTACGTTGAAATCGGAAAACCTGCGATCGGAGATGCGAACCTCTTTACAACCGAGCACACCATTCCCTGCAGGATACAGAGCATCAGCAGTCCGATTTACTA
>JAYEGV010000282.1:0-1234 GCA_034659235.1 Methanobacteriota archaeon | reverse complement strand
AGATTGCAACAAGCCGCCGGTGGGATTTGAACCCACGATCTGCTGATTACGAATCAGCCGCTTTTCCTGCTAAGCCACAGCGGCGCAGTGTGATATGATTGCGATCCCAACAGTTAAGAGTTGCGACAGGATGATGTTAAGATGTGAGAATCGTCGCATTCGTCGGGATGCCGGCATCAGGAAAGTCGGAAGCTGCAAAGGCAGCGAACAGGCGTAACATTCCAGTGGTTGTGATGGGGGATGTTGTGCGGAAAGAGGTAGAAAGACGCGGGCTTGACCCGAGCGATGCAAACATCGGCGGGCTGGCTGACCAGTTGAGAGCAGTGGAAGGGATGGATGCGATTGCAAAGCGATGTGTACCGCTGATCCGTGAACTCCATGAAGATATCGTGGTGATCGATGGTATCAGGGGACTTGACGAGGTGAATCTCTTCAGACGCGAGTTTGGAGATGATTTTGTGCTGATATCTATCGTTGCGCCGATCGATATCCGTCTTGAGCGAATTATCAGCAGGGAGCGATCCGATGCCATCGCCAGTATCGAATTGCTGAAGATAAGAGATGAACGCGAACTCGGATGGGGCATGGGCGATGCAATCGCATCTGCCGATCATGTGATCCGGAATACTGGTACGCTCGATCAGTTTCTTGAACAGGTGGAGTTTATGATCGATCAGATCAGGCAAGATATAAAGAAATAATGAAGGGATTGGCATGAAGAAAGCTCTGATAAGCGTATCTGAAAAAAAAGATCTGAAAAAATTTGCAGAGAATCTATCTGACCTTGAAATAGAGATAATTGCAACAGAGGGAACAGCCAGAGAACTATCACAGAACGAAATTCCAGTAACCCGTGTATCAGAGTTCACAGGATTCTCTGAGATTTTGGGCGGCGGGATAAAGACGCTTCACCCGGCGATCCACGCCGCAATCGCAACCGGAGAGATATCCATCGTTGTCGTGAATCTCATACCGCTGATATCGATTGAACGTATGGATATCGGCGGCGTTGCGCTTCTGAAATCTGCGATAAAGAATTTCAAGAATGTTGCGGCTGTAACAGATCCGGAACAGTATGATAATGTCATCGAAGAGATCGCAGGTACTGGAGACGTCTCTTACAAGACAAGATTGAGACTTGCGATACGGGCGTCCGCATACATCGTGGAATACGAAACAAAGGTTGGTTGCGCTCTGAAGGAGATGGAGCGGTGAGCACATCCATTGCAAGCGG
>JAYEGV010000281.1:0-3491 GCA_034659235.1 Methanobacteriota archaeon | reverse complement strand
GTGAATTTCAGCGGGAGAACTGTGATCTCACCGGATCCGAATCTATCAATAAATGAGGTTGGCGTGCCAGAGGCGGTTGCAAAAGAACTGACTTACACGCTCAAGGTTGTGCCAAGAAACATCGAAGAATTGAGAGAGTACATACGCCGCGGTCCGGATAATCACCCGGGCGCAAACTATGTGGTGCGGACAGATGGACACAGGCTAAAGATCAGCGATATCAATCGTGAGGAACTTGCCGAGATGCTTGAATGCGGATGGTTTGTTGACCGGCATCTCAAGGATGGCGATATCGTGTTATTCAACAGACAGCCATCGCTCCACAAGATGAGTATCATGGCACACGGAGTCAAGGTCATGCCAGGGAAGACGTTTCGGTTGAATCCGGCAGTATGTCCGCCGTACAATGCTGATTTCGATGGCGATGAGATGAACATCCATGTTCAGCAGTCAGAAGAGGCAAGGGCAGAAGCAAAGATACTGATGCGGGTGCAGGAGAACATCCTTTCGCCAAGATTCGGAGGACCGATCATCGGAGGGATACATGATCACATCACCGGCATGTTCCTCTTAACACGTGAGAAACAAATCGATAAGAACAGCGCACTCGATATCCTGCGAAAGACCGGTGTTCGCGACCTGCCACCACCGGATCATATCGAAGATGACGTACCATACTGGACCGGAAAACAGATATTCAGTCAGATTCTACCGGATAGTCTGAATCTCGAATATAAGGCAGAGATCTGCAAGGAATGTGATGTATGCAGGAAGGAGAACTGTCCGGACGATGCCTATGTCGTCATAAGGAATGGAGAATTATTATGCGGAACCATCGATGAAAAATCGATCGGTGCATTCAAGGGTGTCATCGTCAACAAGATCATCAGGGAGTTCGGTGCCGCCGCAGGGGCAGAGTTCGTGGATAACGTGACCAATCTTGCAATACGGGGCATCATGTATCATGGATTCAGTTTCGGAATCGATGACGAGGACATTCCAGAAGAAGCAAAGAAACAGATACAGGAGATCGATAAAGAGGCTATGTATGGCAAAGAAGGTATCGCAGATCTGATCGATAGGTATGAGCATGGCGAACTTGAGCCGCTGCCAGGACGGACAACCGAGGAAACACTCGAACTGCGGATCATGGGAGTTCTCGGAAGGGTTCGCGACAAGGCTGGCGATACCGCAGGTCTGCATCTCGGTATCGACAATTCTGCGGTTGCGATGGCAGTATCCGGAGCAAGGGGTTCGATGCTCAATCTTTCACAGATGGCTGCATGTGTCGGGCAGCAAGCAGTGAGAGGTGAGCGCATCCGTAGAGGATACGCCGGTCGCACGCTACCGCATTTCAAAAAGGGGGATCGCGGTGCAGAGGCTCACGGATTTGTACAAGCCTCTTATAAGAGTGGGCTTTCGCCCACCGAATACTTCTTCCACGCAGTCGGTGGAAGAGAGGGTCTGGTGGATACAGCGGTGCGAACATCCCAGTCAGGATATCTCCAGCGAAGGATGGTGAATGCACTTCAGGATCTGGAAGCGCAGCATGATGGCACGGTCAGGGATACGCGCGGCATGGTTGTGCAGACCATTTATGGGGAGGATGGAGTCGATCCCGCACGCGGATTCGGTCGTGACCATATACAGCGGATCGTGAAGGATGTGACGGAGGATGAAAAATGAACGTAACAGCAGAAACCATCGGAGAGAGGGTAGATGCGCTCTCACTACCGCCAAAGATAAAAGATATTCTGCAAAAGGAGTTGCTCGAAGCTGTACCTGATGAAGAGCAACTGGATGAAATCATCACCCGGGTTATGGATGGATATGAACGTGCCCGCACAGAACCATGCGATCCGGTTGGCGTGGTTGCCGCGCAGTCAATCGGAGAACCCGGGACACAGATGACGATGCGGACATTCCATTACGCTGGCGTAGCAGAGATCAACGTAACGCTCGGACTTCCCAGATTAATTGAGATTCTCGATGCACGAAAGAATCCGAGTACACCTGTGATGACCGTGTATCTAACTGACGGTACAAGCAAAAAAAAAGCTCAGGATGTAGCATGGTCGATTCAGAAAACAACCATCGCTGAGATGGGGGAGATCCGTACCGATCGTGCAAACCTTATAATTTCTGTTGAGATCGATGAACAGGCTCTATACGAGCGAAAACTGGCATTGCCAGACATTACCGAAAAACTTGAGGCGAAATTGAAGATTCCGATCGATGTGGAGGGATATACGCTCATAATCCATCCGAAAGAGCCCAGTCTCGGTTCTCTGGTGCAGTTGAGTCGAAGTCTCAAGAAAGTGGTGCTCAAAGGTATTGAAGAGATTCCAAGAGTGGTTATACAGAAGGAAGGTCCTGAATACGTGCTGTACACCGAAGGAACAGCACTCCAGAAGGTTCGTGATGTCGAGGGCGTTGACTCAACCCGAACGATCTCCAACCACCCTGGTGAGATGTATGAGGTTTTTGGCGTCGAAGCTGCCAGAAATTCGATTATAAATGAGATCATGTCCACACTGCGTGAACAGGGGCTGAACGTGAATATAAAACACATCATGCTCGCTTCTGATATGATGACCTGTGATGGCGAGGTCAAGCAGATCGGAAGACACGGGCTATCCGGCGAGAAGGCGAGCATCCTTGCACGTGCTGCATTCGAGGTGACCGTAAGTCACCTGATCGATGCGGGAATGCGCGGCGAGGTCGATGAACTATGCGGTGTAACCGAGAACGTGATCGTAGGACAGCCGATCCATCTCGGGACAGGTGATGTGCATCTGGTTGTGAAGCCGCAGGTATGATTTTCAGGTCTTATGTCCGGCTAACATCCTCGCTCCCGCACTGCGGACACTTGATCGGAGCGATGTCCGGATCGGATTGAAACGTGAATTCGCATACATTACATACGAAGTACACCATCGACTGGTCAATATCATCCATGTTGATTATTATCGCATCGTGATACATAAATATTGTGATTATTTGATACAATATTCCAGGTATGGTCATGAACCCACATCAGAGAAAAGTACGGATCATCGCTGACTACCAGTTTGGCAGCGGCGCAGGAAGAGCACTGTTCTGTTATGATGTGACATTCCGGTTGTCCACTACCGGCAGGATCAGACAGATCATGCACGATAAAGAGCGCATCGCAACCCTGCGGGCAGGCGATAATCGATTCACGCTCGGAAAACTCGGAGCACTGCGATTGCATGCATTCCTTCCGTACCCAAAAATGCGTGTCGTTGTCAACGGTGATGCCGCCCCCTTTGTTCGCCAGGGAAAGACAGCGTTCGCGCGGCATGTCATTGATGCGGATCCGATGATACGGAGCGGCGATGAGGTGCTTGTTGTGGATGAAAACGATGATCTTCTTGCGACAGGGCAGGCGAAACTGTGTGCATCCGAACTGCTGTCATTCGAGCGCGGAGTCGGAGTGGATGTGCGGATCGGGTTGGATCAATAAAACT
>JAYEGV010000280.1:0-3521 GCA_034659235.1 Methanobacteriota archaeon | reverse complement strand
AGCCAGGGGACCAGTCATTGGTGAAAATATCACGACGAAAGCTACTAAGATAGCAATTATGCCTTTTGTTTTATCATCCATTTGTCTTTTCATCTTTTTCACCTCCTTTTCACGCTATCGTCGTTGTGATCCGCTCCTTGCTCAGATATCTGGTCAGGTAGCTTACGAGTGCCAGTAAAAGCACTGCTACGATAAGCATTCCCCCAACCATGACCCATGAAACCGTATATCCTCCGCCAATCACATTCTTAGCAAGCGAGAGCGCGAAAAATATCACAACGAATATTGAGATGTTCAGGATCTGGTTTTCACGCATCCCGAGCAGTAAGTGACCAAAACCCAGGAGACCTACAGCAGCAGCTATGAACGCCGGCACAACAAGAACGATGTGGAGGAGAATAGCAGGCGATGGCAGCAGGATCGTTGTCGAGAAGACGTTTGCGATCACTGTTATCAGGGCAGCCGCCAGAAGTGCGATTGAGTAGGCGGGAATGGTGACGCCAAGTACTTTTCCTGCCCATATCTGTCTCAGGCTGAGCGGTGTGCACAGCAACGTTTCTATGATGCCTTCCCTCTTCTCATTGAAAAAAACCTTTCCTGAGAAGAGGTATGCCATGAATATGCCCAGCATCAACACAAAATAGAAAAGCAGGTTATTAAATTGGTCAAATACCAGAGATTCTTCAACCGTTTTAACCACTGGTGCTGTCATCACACTGAACCACAGTGCAAAGAATATGCCCACAAGCATCTGACTTCTGGTCTTTATAATCCCATTCATCTCCTTCTCGGAAACGATAAATATTTTATTCATTTGTGTTCCCTCCCTCGTTTCACAATATCAAGATAAACCGCCTCCAGGGACTTCGTGGCATTCTTCACCTCTTCCACTGCTATACCGTTTGTTACAAGCATTGCAAGAACCGTCGAGGGGCTTTCACCGTTTAAGGCGACGGTCACCCTTCTGTCGTTTCGCTCGCAATCGTATGCGTGATCCTGCGAAGTCAGGAGGTCAACAGTTCGCTCTGCACATCCGGTATCGACGAGCGTGATCTCGAGAACTGGTTTATCATGCGACCTTCTCAGACCAACGATTGTGTCGCAAGCCCTTATCCTCCCGCTCTCCAGTATCGCGGCATTCGAGCAGACCTTTTCGACCTCGGAAAGGTCGTGGGTGTTTAAAAATACGGTCATGCCCTCATCTTCAGAGAGCCTGAGTATCAGGTCCCTGACAATCATCCTGGACTCGGGATCGAGACCGGACGTGGGCTCGTCAAGAAAGAGGATCTCAGGATCGTTGATCATTGCTCTTGCAAGCCCGAGTTTCCGCTTCATGCCTGTTGAGAACCTGCCAGTCTTCTCGTTCTTTCGGTCAGAAAGTCCTGCGAACTCGAGAAGTCTCTCGATCTTCTCAACTCTATCCGACTCAGGAACTCCGTAGAGCCGTGCGTAGTACAGCAGGTTCTGGTATGCGGACAATCGCTCGTATAACCCGTTGTTCTCCAGAAGAACGCCGATCCTGCTTCGAAGATCACTATTGGAATCATCGGGTTCCTCTCCAAAGATCAGCGCTTTCCCTGACGTTGGCTTCAGGAGACCGAGCATGATCCGCATCGTTGTAGTCTTACCCGAACCATTCGGACCGAGATATCCGAATATCTCACCTTTCCGCACCTTGAAATTTATTTCGTCGAGTACGGGTTTTTCGTTGAAGCTCTTTGACATGCCCTGTATCTCGACCGCGTTCATATAGCGCACCTCCCGCGGTTCTGTAGAGCATGTCTCATATCTGGTCTTGTGCTCATGACATCCACAAGCGATGGTAGTTTTCGCAGCCGGATGATCCTTGATGCTTTTTCGTTCTTCATCTTTCTCACCTTCTTTTGTTCTTACTGTGTCAGCCTTCAAGCAATACAGCAGGTTCTAAAATTTCAAATCTCTTCATGATCTCATCTCCTGGCAATCAGCGTGCTGGCAGTGCATTCCTGCCCGATCCGGATTGATCCGTGCTCGGGTAGTGATCCGGTACTCCGGGCTGGCGGATCGGTGCTGCGCGGTGTCGATTTTCTCGTCCTCTCGATGTAGTAGTGCTCTCTTCAGGATATACCCAAACGGGCAGTCATCCTGTCGCTGTTCGTTGTGGTTGTGGGGGTTGTGGTTAGTCATAGTGTTTACCTCCTTTTGTTCAGACTGGTCGATTGATCGACTTGTCTGATTGTATAGGTGTAAGTAATAGTACTTAAACTTTTCGATTAATCGGAAGGTATTGTGATGGAAGGTGGGATTTCACGATGGAATACAATACAAAACACGGCGTATTGAACTGACAGGCGTTTTTAGAGTTGTTGATTCAGGGTTTCATGTCTGTTACTTCTGGTTCCGGACATCCGGAATGAAGAGGGTTTATGTAGGGGGGACTGATATTCAGAGGGTATGGAGTCGTAGGAGGCGAGAATCGAATGAACCAGACAGAACTCTTCGATATCAGGATGAGCGATGTGTCGGAAACATCGCTTTTGACACTGTATTGCCATGCTCTCGAGAGCCAGTCCAGAGATCCAATCATAAGCGATCCGAAAGCGGTAGAGATCATGCAGAAGATGAATCAGGAACTCTCGAAATCGAAGAACAGGCTGCATAAGAAGACGGTCAAGGGAAGACTGGATAAGAAGCAGGTCGTTCATATCGCGATTCGTGCAAAGAGATACGACGAGTATGTAACAGAGTTCCTCAAGTCCTCGCCGGACGGGGTCGTGGTCAACATCGGGTGCGGGCTGGATTCGCGTTTTTTGCGTATTGACAACGGGCGAGTGCGTTTCTATGACCTTGATCTGCCGGATGTGATCGGGATCAAGAGGAGGTTCTTTGAGGAGACTGACCGGTATCATCTCATCCCGTCGTCGGTGCTGGACTATGGCTGGATGGCACCGCTCTTGCAGACATGTGATGGTCCGTTTCTCTTTGTCGCCGAGGGTGTTTTCATGTATCTTCACAGAGAGGACGTAAAATCACTGGTACTCGAACTTCAATCGAGATTTCTGGTTCCGAACTTGTATGCGAGGTTTTTAATGATCTGTGGCTGAAGGGGACATTGAAGGGGATTGTCAATTTCAAGACGCGAAAGGAGCTCGCACCTCGGAAAGGATACGACTTTTCAATTCGGGATCAGGGAGAGCAGAGAGATGGAGGAATGGAATCCGGGAATCACGTTTCTTGATGACTGGTCTTACTTTGATTCGAAGGAGGAGAAGCTTAGGTGGCTCAGGCTTATGGGGCGCGTTGAATTGTTCAGAAAGACGCTATGGACGATTCATTACAGGCTGAATGGGACTGTTGCGTGATCTGGTGCTGGCAGTCCCACTCGATAGGAGTTTTATATGGGATGAGTTTCGATTGTACGTGTTTAGCTCCCCTCGTCATAACCACCGCTCCACCCTACATTTCTTCCGGATCAATCTAAAACACAGTTTCGACCACAAAACTTCTATATCATGACCGCATTTCTCTCTCAAGAGGATGAT
>JAYEGV010000279.1:0-3556 GCA_034659235.1 Methanobacteriota archaeon | reverse complement strand
CGGGATGAAACCATATCCAACGAACTCAAACACCCGTTTGAATGAACCTTCTCCTCCAAAGAGCATCGAGACGACATAGAATACACCCGCATACAAAAGCCACATAATAAACTGCATGATGAGCCCGCCGATGGCGCCTGCTGCTGCACCGATGCCTGCAAATGCCGCTGCCTCAGCAGGAAGCGAGGATGTTATCGCATCGAACATCATCGCAGCGGAGATGGCTGCAATGATGGCTACAACCAGCACGATGAGGAACGGTATCTTCAGGTTCACGTCTCTCGCGGAGAGTTCGCTTATGAAGCGGTCCGGGTTTGCCAGAACATTTGTCATCTTGGTTCACCTTCTATCTCTGTGGTTCTCTCGAATCCTCATGATGCCGGTAGATGAAGAATTTGTGGGCGGAACGTTAAGAGTAATAGCGTGCATGAGAGTAGCATTGAAAGAATTATGAAACAGACCATTCGCGTTCAACATTGATACCGGATTACAGGAGAACACCATGAAACCACACATCATAAAGGATATAGCCCTTGCAGAAGAGGGGAAGCAGAGAATCGAATGGGCACGCAGGCACATGCCTGTGCTTCAGAGCATCAGGAAACGATTCGAGAAGGGACGCCCGCTTGAAGGCATAAACATCGTTGCATGCCTGCATGTGACCGTCGAGACCGCTAATTTGATCACGACACTCCAGGCAGGGGGTGCAAACATCGCACTCACCGCATCGAATCCGCTCAGCACCCAGGATGATGTTGCAGCGGCACTCGCATCCGATGGGATGCACGTATTCGCAGTCAAAGGAGAAGATGAGAAGGAGTATTATGAATGTCTCGAGGAAGCGATCAAGATCGGTCCGCATGTCACACTCGATGATGGTGCGGACACCATCGCGCTCCTGCACAGCGAGCATACGGAATTGCTCCCGGGCGTCATTGGCGGCTGTGAAGAAACCACTACCGGTGTGATCAGGCTGCGCGCAATGGCAGCTGATGGCGCACTCGCATATCCTGTGATAGCGGTCAATGATGCTGATACCAAGATGATGTTTGATAACCGGTACGGCACAGGGCAGAGCACCATCCACGGAATTATGAATGCAACCAACGTACTATTCGCAGGAAAGACCGTCGTAGTTGTCGGATATGGCTGGTGCGGCAGGGGTGTCGCCATGCGAGCGAAAGGACTCGGCGCAAACGTAATAGTGGTCGAGGTGAATCCGAGAAAGGCTCTGGAGGCTGTGATGGACGGATATCGAGTGATGCCAATGATGAATGCGGCAGAGATCGGTGATCTGTTCATAACGGTAACAGGCGATACGTCAGTGATCAGAAAGGAGCATTTTGAGGTGATGCGTGATCAGGCAATCGTTGCAAACTCAGGGCATTTCAATGTAGAACTCGATCTTCCGGAATTGTCATCGATTGCGGTCGGGATCAATGAGATGAAGGAGGATGTGATGGAGTATGTGCTTGCGAACGGCAACCGCATCTATGTGCTTGCAGAAGGGAGGCTGGTCAATCTTGCATCAGCATTCGGTCATCCGCCAGAGGTCATGGATATGAGTTTTGCGAATCAGGCGCTCTGCGTGCGGCATATCGTGGAACATGGGAATAAACTGGATAAGCAGGTTTATTCTGTGCCATCTGAGATCGATGAGGAGGTCGCAAGTTTGAAACTGGATGCGATGGGGATTAAAATCGAGAAATTAACAGCAGAGCAGGATGAGTATCTCCATTCGTGGACGATGGGGACGTGATGAGAAGCAGTGTGCGAATGGTCACGGATGCGCTCCCGTGACCGTGAGCCAATATACGATGTTACGCTTTCGAAGAAATGAACAACTTCTCTGAAAAGATAAACTTCATCTGGTCGGTAGCTGATGAGGTACTGCGCGATGACTTCAAACGGAGCAAATATCCCGATGTGATCCTCCCTTTTACCGTATTGAGACGTCTGGACTGCGTTTTAGCGCCCACGAAATCCAGGGTCCTGGATCGCTATGAGATGCTGAAAGGAGAGATCGAACATCCTGATGGTCAGTTGCGCCATGCTTCAGGATACAGTTTCTACAACGTTTCACCTTATGACTTTGAGAAACTCCTTGATGATCCAAAAAATATTGGAAAGAATCTCAGATCATACATCAATGGCTTCTCCGGCAACATGCGTGAGATCATCGAGAAGTTCAAACTCCGCGGGACTATCGACACACTCGATGAGAAGGGACTGCTTTTCCTTTTAATACAGAAGTTTTGCAGTGTCGATCTCCATCCGGATGCAGTCAGTAACCACGAGATGGGATACATCTTTGAGGAGTTGATCCGGAAGTTTAACGAGCAGATGAACGAGAATCCGGGTGAACACTTTACACCCAGAGAGGTCATCAGGCTGATGGTCAACCTTCTTTTCAGTCAGGACAAAGATGCACTTGCGAAGAACCATATTATCAGAACGGTCTATGACCCGGCATGCGGGACCGGTGGGATGCTTTCCATTGCAAAAGAGCATATTCTTGAGGATATTAACCCCAATGCTGACATCAAACTCTTTGGACAGGAAGTGAATGACGAGACCTTTGCTATCTGCAAATCCGACCTGCTCATAAAGGGCGATGATAAGGATGCGGACAATATCAAACCTGACTCCTGTTTCTCTCGTGATGGACATCCCAATGACACTTTTGACTACATGCTCTCAAATCCGCCGTACGGCAAGGACTGGAAGAAGGATAAGAACTTCATCATGGAAGAGGCTGAACGCGGGTATGCCGGACGATTTGGAGCAGGCACTCCACGCATAAGCGATGGACAGATGCTCTTTCTCCAGCATAAGATATCAAAGATGAAGAAGCCAGATGCCGGCGGCAGCCGGATTGCTATTGTCATGAACGGCTCGCCGCTATTCACAGGAGACGCAGGCTCTGGTGAGAGTGAGATCCGCCGCTGGATTATCGAAAATGACTGGCTTGAGGCGATTGTTGCTTTACCTGACCAGTTATTCTATAACACGGGTATCAACACCTATATCTGGATCCTGACGAACCACAAAGAAGAGAGACGTAAGGGAAAGGTGCAGTTGATACATGCCGTGGATTTCTATGTCAAGATGAGGAAGAGTCTTGGCGACAAACGCAATGAGATATCTCCTGACCAGATAAAAGAGATAACAGAACTTTTCACCGCATTTGAAGAGGGAGAGTACGTTAAAATCTTTGATGGCTCGGATTTCGGCTACCGCAAGATCACTGTTGAGCGACCGCTGCGGTTGAACTTTCAGGCATCTGCCGAACGTATAGAGCTATTGTGGGGGCAGGCTGCGTTTAAGAATCTTGCAAAGAGTAAGAAGAAGGGAGAAGCCAAAGTGCAGGCGGAAACAGAAGGGCGCGGGAAACAGGATGAAATCATTGCGGTGCTCTCTCTGATGGATGGCGATCTGGTTTATAAGAACCGCGATGACTTTTTGGATGTGCTTGATTCTAATTTTAAGGCGGCTGGAGTAAAAATCGAGGCAGCGGTCAAGAAAGCGAGCCTAAACGCCCTTTCCGAGCAGGATG
>JAYEGV010000278.1:0-17294 GCA_034659235.1 Methanobacteriota archaeon | reverse complement strand
TAAAACTGATCCCAATTAACAATAAATCCGTGTTAATCCGTGTTAATCCGTGTCTGAAAAAACTTGAAGTGTCACCCAACGGAAAGGCTAAAAACAGATCAACTTCTCAAAGGTGAGTTGTTACCACAAGATTAACACAGAAATCTCATGTAAATCTGTGTAATCTTGTGGTTAGAATCCCAAAACCACAACTTATTGAGCATGTACACCTCTGGTTCGCTATTGCACCAGCACATCCCCATTTCCGGTTATACCGATCTCAAAGCCCATCACAACCACCCTATGCCGTATCATGGGTCCTGCCATATCCCGAATCCTTGACACAAGCGCGACGCCATCATATCGCACATGCACACCCTCATCATCAGCTCTGGAATAGATCATCCCGATCAGATCATCAACAGGCGTACCATCTGATACCTCAAACCAGACTGGCGCTTTAAGCATTTTTATAAATTTTATGGTGTTTTCAGCCCGCTCTACATTCTTCCGTGCCGTTTTTTCGATGGCAGAGATATTCTGCTTGGTTGTGCCCAGGTTGGCAGCGATCTCCTCCTGAGAATGACCGCAATTCCGCAATCTCAGCACCTGCATCTGCCGTTCGGTGAGACTTGTATCGTGTGCAGCCATCGATTATTACGAGGGCTGGCATGATACATCAATGTTGGCACAACCGAATTTTCCAGTGAAATGCGCTCATGTTTTTGGTGGTCAAACATATAGCTACAAACATTCGTGCCTTTCCTGTAATCGCAGAACTCACTAGATTTTCAGCAACCTCCGGATCGCGGATGTATCAACATACCGCTCAACAAGTTCTGCGAACTCCCTGATCCGGTCTTCCATGCTTATGATCTCGAAGGATATATCTTCTGGCGAGATTCCTTTTTTACTATAAACATACCTGAACAATGCTCTCCTTATATTTTCATTCTCAAACAAGCCATGCAGATATGTGCCGAACACAATCCCTGATTCATTGATGCACCCATCATCCTCGAAGACCGGACTCTTTGATGTGGTGTCGCCGGTATGAATCTCGTAACCGGATACCGTCTCCCCACGGATGCTTCCAATGATTGGTCCGCTGCATGTTACCTGTTTTGTGACCTGCCGCGTCTGCTTCTCATATCGTTCGAATGTTGTTGTCACATCGAGCAGTCCCATGCCAGAAATCTCGGTCACGCCATCCTCGAATCCGCAATCGTTGATCGTTCTACCGAGCATCTGGTATCCGCCGCATATTCCGATGATCGGCACTGTTCCGCACATATCAATGATCCTTTTATCCATCCCGTGCCTTTTCATCTCCAGAAGATCCGCAATCGTGTTCTTCGTTCCAGGAATGATGATCACATCCGGATTCCCGAGATCGGAGGCGAGTGGAACATATCTGACATTCGCAAACGCTTCGAGCGGTTCAAAATCCGTGAAATTCGAGATGTGAGGGAGATGCATGACTGCAATATCAATCGGACGCTGGCAGGTTCTTTTATCTGCGATAGATACCGAATCCTCTGATGGAATTGCGATATCTGTGTACGGGATAACTCCAAGCACAGGTATACCGGTGATCTGCTCCAGTTGCAAAATCCCTGGCTTTAAAATATCGTAATCGCCGCGAAACTTGTTGATGACAAATCCTCTGACAAGAGCTCTGATATCATCAGGAAGCAGTGCCATCGTTCCATATAAACTTGCAAATACGCCGCCTCGTTCGATATCCCCGACCAGTATGATCGCAGGTTTGACCGATCTGGCAGTTCCGATATTTACAATGTCCCGGTCATACAGATTGATCTCGGCTGCCCCTCCTGCACCCTCTATCACGATGATATCATACATCTCTTCAAGCCGTGCAAGCGCATCGTCCACGATGCCAGATACCTCATCGATCGATTCATAATAATCGCCTGCCATCCTATCATACGCAGGTCTGCCGAGAATGATCACCTGCGATAAGCGATCGCCTTTTGGCTTCAACAGGATCGGATTCATCTCCACGGTTGGCTCGATTCCAGCAGCCCACGCCTGTATCGCCTGCGCAATTCCGATCTCACCGCCGTCTTCTGTGATCCATGAGTTCAGGCTCATGTTCTGAGCCTTGAATGGTGCAGTCGGCATGGTTTTTGAGAAGATATGGCAGAACGCAGCGACCAGCACGCTCTTTCCAACATGGGATGCGGTTCCGAGGATCATCAGGTGCGTCTTCTTATCCATGATTCATGATCGAGGCTGGCACTAAAAAAGATGTTGATTGCGCGATTGCATAATCATCATAGTTGCGCTTGGTGTTTGTGGATACTCTTAATTAAGATTGGAGAGATACTTGAACAGGATGAGCTCCAATCAGCAGTGCGGTATCAGGAAGGATGTTTTGGAATATTTAAGGTGAGAAACATG
This sequence comes from Methanobacteriota archaeon, assembly GCA_034659235.1. GTDB lineage: Archaea > Halobacteriota > Methanosarcinia > Methanosarcinales > Methanogasteraceae > Methanogaster_B. Next base: position 14,891 of record JAYEGV010000278.1, on the reverse strand, counting down.
TGGATAAAAAAGATACATATCGAAAAAGTGATATTCCTGCTGAAATAGTATCAATCATTAACGAAATAAAAACCAACATTCAATTTTAACCCCATCAGAAATGAACATCCAGCACACCCCCAACGGAATTCTCTTAACGAATAAAGCCCTCTCCGAACTGGATATATTCGTACTCGATTTTCTGAAGATACTGGAAGCATACACGGATTACGTCATTGTGAGCGGCTATGTCACTATACTATTCGGTAGGGCAAGAGGTACCGAGGACATCGACACGATCATAGAAAAAATGGACAGAAAAACATTCGAGAGATTTTTTAATGATTTGACCGAAAGAAATTACTGGTTTTTAAACTCAGATGATCGAAACGACTTATTTGACATGCTAAACGAAAATCTTGCGGTAAGAATAGCAAAATCTAACGAAATAATACCAAACATTGAATTGAAGTTTGTAAAAGATTATTTTGACAATTTTTCAATCAGAAACTCCATTGAAGTAAGGATCAACGAACATGAGATAAAAATATCTCCAATAGAATTACAGATAGCATATAAATTATATCTGAGTGGAGATAAGGATATAGAAGATGCTATTTACCTGTATGAGATTTTTAAAGATAGGATAAACAAAAAAACTCTAAAAAATTTCCTTGAAGAATTTGATGCGGATGCGACAAAGTATGGAATTGAAATTTGACAGAGAACAGAATCTTATGGAGCGTCTGGCATTCATAAGACGTTACAGCGAGTGGGTGAAATCGGTGCCAAATGAGGTATGGAGCAAGCAGCAGGCAATGCTCCTCAACAGTTTTCTCACGAGTTCAAAGAACTTTCAACTGGATCGGAAAAAGTATCTGCTGATGAAGTATCACTCAAAGAGATGACGATTGCGAGACTATACGAATGCCAATCAACCACGAAATCATATTCACTGGCAGATCAAATGTTGGAAAGTCGTCGTTGATCAAAAAATTGACTGGAAAGAATGTTAAAATAGGTAGACGTCCCGGTGTTACGAGAAGACCAGCACATATAACGTTCAAGGATTTACTGATAACCGATCTGCCAGGTTATGGATTCCTGCACGGTGTTTCTGATGCTGTTCAGGAGCGTATAAAGGACTTAATTGTCCATTATATCGAAGATAACTCTGATCGTATCTGCTGTGCGGTTCAGGTGATCGATGCGAGTTCGTTCTGTGAGATTGTGGATAAATGGCATAGAAAGAATGAGATACCCGTTGACATTGAATTGTTTGAATTTTTATCTGATATCAGCATTGATACGATTATCGCTGCAAATAAGATTGATCTGATAGTTGATCGAGATCATACACTCGATCAGATCGCGAAACGTTTCGATCTTCTTCCCCCGTGGAAACAGTGGATCGATACGATTGCGCCAGTGTCAGCGAAGAAAGGAGACGTATCATCGCTCGTTACTCTCATGCGTTCCAGATTGCATGGAATCGGGAGAGACGATCTGTTCGGGTGTGTCAGAATAGCATCGCAAACCCAACGATACAAGAAAATATGAGAAGATGTACAATCATAAGAAAGCGGGCATGATAGGTCGGGATTGCTCAACCACCGCTCACATCTGCCAAATAGGCGTGAAACCGTAGAATTATTGTACATGCTCAATATCGGATGTAGTCTTTAAATAGATCCAACGTTACAAACAACCCATAATCTGTGTTAATCTGTGTCTGATAAGGTTTTTAGACACAGATTAACACTGATTTCATTAATCTAATCGTTTCCGTGTTCAGTGCCAATTCACCACAACATATTGAGCATGTTCGAATTATTATCCTATCACAGGATCCCCTGCGGCATCTCTGTTAATCCCAGATATATCAGAAAGCCGATAAACCCTATCAGCAGTATTCCTGCACCAGCAACCTTCGCAATCATCGTAAACTCGTCCTTATCTGGCTTTCTTGCCAGTTTGAGTATCCTCGTATACTCAGCGAGTTTGAGGGAATCGGTCAGAGCCATGTTTTAGCAGACAAAGTCGATGCCGTATTTTCTGATAACGTTTGTTCCAGCACCTTTTCCATATATCTGTGGCGATTTGACGCCGGTTACAACAAGCATGGTGCGAACCGTATTCTCAAGCGATGGATCGATCTGCGCACCCCATATCAGGCGGGCATTCGGATCAACGCGCTGATAAACTTCCTCCACGACGCCCTCTGCCTCAGCAACGGTCATGTCTGATCCGCCAACCACGTTCACAAGCGCTGAGGTCGCACCAGAGATATCCACATCGAGCAGCGGACTTCTGAGCGCCTTTTTAACAGATTCTGATGCCTTGTTCTCACCTTCAGCTTCGCCGAGTCCGATCATCGCAACGCCGCCCTTCTGCATGACTGTTCGCACATCTGCGAAATCGAGATTGACCAGTCCTGGCTTTGTGATCAGTTCGGTGATGCCCTTTACCGCGCGCATCAGAACCTCGTCACACACCTTGAACGCAACCTGCAATGGTAGTCTCGGCACAACTTCCATCAACCGATCGTTCGGAACAACGATCACGGTATCAGATACCTCCATCAGCCGCTTGAGCCCTGCCTCAGCATTGCTTCTTCTGATCGAACCCTCTGCTGTGAACGGGAGCGTCACAACCGAGATCGTCAGTGCGCCAGCATCCTGCGCAGATTTTGCAACGATTGGTGCTGCTCCTGTGCCTGTACCTCCACCAAGCCCACAGGTGACGAAGACCATATCCGTCCCTTCCACCACTTTTTGAACCTCATCCAGACTCTCTTCAGCAGCAGCCTCTCCGATCTGCGGCATACTGCCAGCACCGAGTCCCTTCGTGGTCTTGCGTCCGATCAATACCTTCTGGCTGGCATTGATATACAATAGATGCTGGGCATCCGTGTTAACAGCGCATAATTCCGCGCCTGCGACGCCTTCTTCCATCATCCGCTGGATGGTGTTTGAGCCGCCGCCACCGCATCCGACCACCGCGATGTGGGTCATGAGTTCTGACAGAATCTTTTCGAGTTCCTGATCAGTCTCTGTGGATTGATCCTGCAGATACACTGGCGATTCTACCTGTATCTCTGCCCGAGCTAATGCCTCTTCTACAATGGATTTCATAATTCAATCCTCCGGTTATATTATTTACTTCTTTTGGTATTTAAACGTGATTATCACCCAAACAGTTTCTTTACCTTTGGCAGTGCCGATGTCAATGCAAATACCACTGCCCTATCGCCTGCCCGAATCTGATGTACGCCTCTTGGTACGATTACCTCATTATTACGCACGATCACGCTGACAATGGCACCTTTTGGAAACTTGATCCTGCCAAGAGGCTTCTTTGTTACTTTCGCGCCGGGTGATGCAACCAGTTCAACGATCTCTGCACGCTCACCTTCGATAGTAGCAAGCGACTCGACACCTGCACCCATGGTCACGCGCAGGACGCCGTTGATTGTTGCCTGCTTTGGGGATAATGCAGCATCGATCCCCACCATCTCAAAGAGTTCCATGTATTCGGATCGATCGACCTTGGCGATAATCTTCTTTGCACCGAGTTGCTTTACAAGCAGCAGACACAGGAGATTCTTTTCATCGCTATCGGTTGTTGCGATGACCGCATTCATATCACCGGCACCTTCTAACCTGAGTAGCGCTTCATCGGTGCCATCGCCATGCAAAACCAGTGCATCAGGCAGCACACCTGCGATCTCTATGCATCGTTCCTCGTCTGCTTCGATGATCTTGAGATCGGTATCGCCACGCCTGGCAAGCAGGTTTGCAATATAGAACCCAACGATACCAGCGCCAACGATCATGACCTTATTGCGCACGCTCGGCATCCCGCCAAACATCCCTTCGATCTCAAGTATGGATTCCGGCTTTCCTATCACGATGACATGGTCGCCTTCATGCATCACGTCATTGCCATGTGGAATCAATATGTCTTTTCCCCTGATCAGTGCACTGATGACGCAGCAATTGGGAATCTCTGCGTCGGCAAGCGACATCTCATCGAATGTCGTATTCCTGTCAACCCGAAACTCCATCATCTTCACCCTGCCATCAGCGAATGCGTCCATACCGATAGCAGACGGAACTGATACGATCCCTGCGACCTCAGAGGCAAGCGTCAGTTCAGGACAGATCATAAAATCCATGCCGATCGATCTCCGGTGAGCGATCGGTTTGTTGATGTAGTCCGGACTCGAAACCCTCGCAATCGTCATACTCTCCTTTGTATCCTTTGTCAACAACTTTGTAGCGATACAGGTAACGATATTGATCTCATCATCACCTGTAACCGCAACCACAAGATCTGCTGGTAGAGCCTGTTTTAATATATTGACATTGGCGCCATTGCCCTGAATGACCTGCACATCCAGTTCATTCGCTCTCCTGCAAGATTCTTCCTTTTTATCGATGAGAATGATGTCGTTGTTCGCATACAATGCTTTTGCAATGGAGTATCCGACTTCTCCACCACCGATGATTACGATCTTCATTAGATGTCACGCCAGTAAACAGTGGTTATTTTTGTGGGGTATTATAATCCCATCGCTTTATTCGTCTTATCGATCGATCGCATAGCATCGCTCTCGAGTTCCATCATTGCTCGTATGCAATCGACGTTTTCAGGGATTACATCAGATTCCTGATGGATTGCCTGAAACAGGTATAATTCCCCATCAGAAACATTGATCGACTCCTCCCATACGCAGTTTTCCCACATATCGCTGCGCGGGCGGTTCATATCGCGTGCCAATTCCATGATCTCAGCGGTCGATGACATTCCCTCGCCAATGAGCCGGATCCTCGAATTCTCATCCAGAACATCGATCACATCATCTGATGTGCATGCTTGCTTCAGATCCATGCTCACGATGTGCAGATGCATAAGCGTTGTTGGAACCTTGATTGCAACGGTATCGATGTCGATATGCTTGAGCACGGTGCGCACATCAGGACCATGATGGGATGGCATCTTCAGTTCGGGAACGATCGCATTGATCGGACCCTTCTTGGCATCTCCTGGATCGGCTGCTCGTCTGCACAGTGTTGCACGCACCTTCTCTATGCCAAATACATCGAGTGTTGAAATGATTCTGGAGAGTCCGGTCGTATTGCATGAGACAACCCTCGCATAATCACATCCGAATGCCTCGTCATAATTCGAGTGTGCATTAAACGAAATTCCAGCGAGTTCATGCTCTTCTCCGCCCTGCCATATCGCTTTTATGTTAGCGGAATCGTATAATGATTTGTTCCGCGCACCGACTTTGCTCGGAGTGCAGTCCACAACGACATCCGCATCTTCAAGCATATCCTCGGTAGTGCCGCTGATCTCCATCTCAGCATCCTTGAAATCGGATTCTCTGCCAGCGAGCACATACAGCGGATATCCTTTCTCAAGCGCCATTCGTGCCTCGAAGTTCGGGCGCGTCTTTGCAACACCTGCCAGTTTCATATCCGGTTGGAGCGCGACAGCATCTGCTACGCGCTTTCCAATCGTTCCGTATCCATTAACCACGACTTTTACAGACATATCTATCCCTCTACAATCGCTCGTTCATTGGCTATATCGATTTCGATGATTTGTCCATGAACAGTCGTGACATCGCCAAGAATTCCGCGCAGTTCGATTGCATCATCATTCACCCTGATATGCACCACATCCTCGGCGAGAATCGTTCCATCCGGTTTCATCACGTTCAGTTCACACATGATTTTATCTATGTTGATTTAACAGGGATAAAACCTTCCAATGCCTTTGGGCGTTCGACCATTCTTGGTCGTTCAACGGTTCGCGGCGTATCGGTCATCGCTGGTTGGGCAACCATACGGTGTGCAGGCGATGGTCTTCTTACCGTTGGTGTGGGAGCTCGCTTTGAGGCTGCAACCTTTCCCTGTGTGAGAAAATCATGTCTCCTGCGTTCCGTTCCTTCTGCTTTACCTTTAATATAATACTCTCTGAGTGTGTCCTCGATCCCGTAAACCGATGCATGTTCGATCAGGCTGTTGTATGCGTCAGAAACCCATCCAATCTCGGAATGATGGTGATACCCAATTTCATAACCAAGTTCGTATATATCCCGCATGAATTTATTCAGAAGAGATTCGCTTACGGGCTTCTGATCTTCCTTTTTGTTGAAGAGCATAAGAATCATCCTATCCGATCAAGAACCTGCAGCCCCTGTTTGTTGAACGCGATCTTTCTCATGTCGCAATCATGCTCGGTGCCGCGCATCTTGATGATCTGTGTTGCGCGGATCATGGTGTCATCGCGCATGAAGTTGTGCATGAAGATAACGCCGCTCGCGGCGAACTGCTCGGTGCTGTAGGTATTCGGATTGGTGAGTTCCGATAGGAGGATCGCTGTGCAGCCAAGTCTCTTCAGATTTCGCATGAACCTGTTCATCTCCTTCTCCTCCTGCGAACGCTCTGCAGTCGTGAACCGTATCGCAGACATCGAATCGATGACCAGTCTCTGAATCTCATACTCCTTCACAAAGTTACTGATCTCCTTGTACACGATGAATGGTGAGGGTGCCTCTGCCTCAGGCATGGGCTGGCTCACGGCATCATACGAGGTGGTGATCACGCCCTGCAGATCATCACCATATCCATACTCAAGCGTCGGTCCCAGGTCTAGAAAGAGCAGTTTTTTCAGTTTGATCAGCGTCGGTACGTTCAGCGCATAATTGGACATATCGCTAACGATATTCTGCGGACTTTCAGAGAGCGTTGCATACAGCCCAAGTTCGCCGATGGTTGCTCCGTACGCCAAAAATTGGATCCCGAATGTGGTTTTACCGCTTCCCGGAGGACCGCTTACCAGATATACACGTTTCTCAATCAGCCCACCCTGGATCAGTTCATCAAATCCGGCAATCCCGGTTTTCTTTCTCATCATGGTAATAACCCCTTACAATTTTTAGGTAACCATGAGATATAAACATATTGGTGATTGATATTGTGGTTGGGTTTCGCAGCAACAGATATATACCATGATGTCCCATCTCTTAATGTCCCTTCTTCGAGGACTGATGTGAATCGTGATCATCGGAGCAAGGGGAGGGATACAGACCGCACTGCATAGGTCCTTGCAGGAGTTACTGGTAAACCTATCAATGACTGTTATAGCCAACCCCAGTGCGGCACAGGTGACATTGCCCGACACGAGGGTAACTGTGACGACAGCGGAATATCCAGATAGGATGATCTCACGGAGTTAGTGCGTCGGGCTACAACCATATATAAAATCAAGTCTCATGTCTTACGAAGATGCTGTAAAAAATACAGGAAATGGTGTAACAATCTATTTTAAGGTTATGCCTGGATCTAAAAGTGTAGAAGTTCCAAGCGGATACGAGGAATCGCGAAACAGGATTCGTGCAAAATTATCTGCAAAAGCCATAGACGGTAAGGCAAATAAACAATTGATCAAGGAATTGTCAAGATTATTCGGTATAAATCCCCTCTATATTCGATTGAATGGTACAACAAGCACAAAGAAATCCGCTGAACTGATTGGCATCACCAGAGAGGCTGTAATTCAGACACTGTGTCCGTTCTTTAACGATGACTGCAAGAAATAAGGATGCGTTTCGTCGCTACGAGATGATCGAGCATGTACTCCATGAGCTCATACAGCAATCCGACGACGGTGCAGCGATCGTGGTGGAAGGGCAGCGTGATGTGGCATCACTACGTAATCTCGGGATATGCGGCGCAATCGTATCACCCAGTGGAAAGTCTCTGCTGCATTTTGCAGAGATGCTCGCATGCACATACAATTCTGTGATCGTGCTGACTGACTGGGATCGCAGGGGTGACGAACTGTCATCGCGGATCACCCGGTATCTGCAATCCCATGATGTGACCACCGATACCAGACTGCGAACAAGGCTAAGAAAATTGGTGCAGAAGGATATAAAAGACGTGCAGGGGCTCGATGGGCACATCCTGAGATTACAACAAAATATTATAAAATATGTTGAATAACATTGGAAACCACAACCTTATTATATCGCTATCAACAAATGGTATATACCTACAACCGATAATAATAGTCGACGGTTAATACTTGCAATGTCCTGAAGATTTCCGAATGGATCGTTACATTAGTTCAAGGGAATTATCAGAGACCGATCATCAATCATGTTTACATAACGCGGAAAGATATCGTGAAACGTAATATATAGTAAACATTGCATTCCATCTTGGATGCCATGACGCAGGCAGAGTAATCCTGAGACTATTTTTATAGGGGTGGTTTATATGCAAGATTCTGATACAACGAAATATGTCATTCAAGCTAAAATAACTGCGGATGGAATCATTGAAAGACCTGATGTAGTTGGGGCAATCTTTGGACAGACCGAAGGATTGCTGGGCAGCGATCTCGATCTGCGCGATCTTCAGAAGACAGGGCGGATTGGTAGAATCGATGTAACGATCGGTTCCAAGGGCGGCAGGTCAAGCGGGGCGATCACTATTCCATCGAGTCTCGATCGCGTTGAAACTGCCATTCTGGCAGCATCACTCGAAACCATCGACCGTGTTGGTCCGTGCACCGCGCACATTGAACTTGATAAGATGGTGGATGTGCGCGCCACAAAGAGAAAGCAGATAATCGACAGGGCAAAGTATGTCTTGACAGATATGTTCAATCAAACAGTCCCTGAGAGTCAGGAGATCGCAGACGAAGTTAAAAAAGCGGTGAGAGTGGAAGAAATCACCGAATATGGCAGTGAGAAACTTCCGGCAGGCCCGCATGTAGCGGAATCTGATGCGATCATCATAGTGGAGGGACGGGCAGATGTTCTCAATCTGCTACGATACGGGATCAAGAATGCGATCGCAGTTGGTGGGACGAGTATCCCGGATCCGATCATTCCGTTGTGCAAGGAAAAGACGGTTACCGCTTTTACGGATGGAGATCGTGGCGGAGAATTGATCATCAAGGAATTGCTTCAGGTGGCGGATATCGATTTTGTCGCGCGCGCTCCTGATGGCAAGGGCGTTGAGGAGCTCGTTCAGAAGGAGATCGTCACCGCGTTGCGTCAGAAGGAACCCGCCGAGCAGGCAATCGTCAGTTATGCACCGTCTGCCGAATCTAAGAGAAAACCATACGCTCGTGGTGAAAGGATAAGTAAAAAAGTCATTACGAAACCTCGAAAGATCGCTAAACCGGAAAACGGTTCCGAACTCGTAACACATGCAAGAGAACTTGCAGATACCATGAGTGCACGACTGCTTGACAGCGATACCAATATCATCGAGGAAGTGCCGGTGCGGGACCTGGCAGGTTCATTGAAATCGTGTACCGATAGTATTGAGAGTGTGGTCTTTGATGGTGTGGTCACCCAGCGATTACTGGACATCGCCGCTGAAAAGAACGTAAAATGTCTTGTAGGAGCTGAAATAGGACGCATCACCAAACACCCCACTGCAGTTAAGGTTCTGACAGTGTCAGATCTATGACCGGGACATGCTCGGCATCAGGTTGGTATGGGACCGGAATCATAAGATCAACACAGAAAACAATCTTGTGTAAATCTGTGTAATCTTGCGGTTATGTGCAACAGCAACCACACCTGATTAGGCATAGCACAGAGATGGGATGATTGTGATGCAGAACTGGGTCATGTCAACCGGAACTAAGAGAGATCCTCCCTGCAATCCCCTCTTTCTCTGCGTATTATCGAATACCGATACGTGCAGGATTCCGAACATCTCTGCTGCAGGTGCAACCACCGAACTCAATGATTACACACCAGCAGGTGATGCCGAGATCGTTATGTATGGTAGTCCAAGAAGCGTACCCGCGCTGCCGATGAAGGTGAACGGTGCGCCAACGCCTGCTGTCATGACCCGTGCCGCGCTGCAACTGACAGACATGCCGTACCTGTTCATCAACGCTGGACTGCGAATTGTGCCAGATGTCCCGGTGATCGATATAGGTTCCGATCCGGGGCGGGATATTCGATACGGAAACGCTGTTTTACATGCTGATGTGATCTACGGACGTGCTGCACACATTGGCTCGCAGCTCGGAAAGTTATCAGATTCTGTCATCATAGGAGAGAGCATCCCTGGCGGCACAACCACAGCTCTCGGCGTCTTGACCGCACTTGGATACGATTATGGGGTCAGCAGCAGTTGTAGAGAGAATCCACTCAAAATCAAGCGTGACGTTGTAAGAAAAGGCATCACCGCATCCGGGCTCACAGTGGATGAGGCGCGCGATGATCCGATGCATGCCATAGCATGTGTTGGCGATCCGATGATACCGGCAGTTGCCGGGCTGGTTGCCGGCATAACATCCTCTGATTGTAGCATCATTCTCGCAGGCGGCACCCAGATGATTGCGGTATTCATGATATTGAAGCATCTCGGCATGGATACCGATAGAATATCGATTGCGACTACGAAATATGTATATCAGGATCGTTCGATTAATTTTGACGCGGTGATCCGTGATCTCGGATGCTGTGTTCATGTTGTTGATCCTGGGTTTGCAGATTCATGTATGGAGGGATTGCGCAAATATGAGGACGGCGAGGTCAAGGAGGGGGTTGGTGCCGGTGGTGCGATGTATGCTGCAGGTATGCTCGGTGTTACTCAGAAGGAGATGCTCGGTGCGGTTGAGGCGGTGTATGAGGAGTTGATGATGGGGGAATCGTTTGGGTAAACCTCTTTAAGACAGGCATACTTTATCCCTCCCGCACCCCAGAATACGATATGGCCCCTAAAAAACTCCAGCTCGCACTCGACCTGCTCGAAACCGACCGTGCAATCCGGATCGCAAGAGAAGCCTCAGAGTGCATTGACTTAATCGAGGCTGGAACACCACTCATCAAGAGCGAGGGCATGGCTGCGATACGTGCGATCAGAAGAGCGTTTCCGGATCACACCATTGTTGCTGATATGAAGACTGCGGACACAGGAGCGATCGAGGTTGAGATGGCTGCAAAATCCGGCGCAGACATCATCGCAATCCTTGGCGGTGCCGATGATTCTACGATCGAGGATGCGGTGCGATCCGCAAGAAAATATGGTGTAGCACTGATGGCTGATCTGTTATCTGTGGATGATCCTGTCAATCGTGCAAAAAAACTCGAAGAACTGGGAATCGATTATATCTGTGTTCATGTCGGGATTGATCAGCAGATGAAGGGCATGGATGCGCTGGACATCCTCAAAAAAGTAGTAGACGCAGTGAATATCGATGTTGCTGTTGCCGGTGGGCTCAACTCAGCGACTGCCGCACAGGCAGCCTCTCTTGGTGCCGATATTATCATCGTTGGGGGTGCGATCACACGTTCTGATGACACTTCCGCAGCGGCTGCTGCGATCCGCGATGCCATCGACCGCGGGTCAGCGTCGGAGATACTCAAAAAACGATCGGTTGACGAGATGACAATCGAATTGCTCAGGCAGGTATCCACACCAAACATCTCGGATGCGATGCACCGCAAAGGTGCGATGAATGGGATCCTGCCAATATGCCCGGGTCTGAAGATCGCGGGAAGAGCGATCACGGTTCAGACGCTTCCGGGGGATTGGGCAAAGCCTGTTGAGGCGATCGACCGCGCTGGCGAGGGTGATGTGATCGTGATCGACAATGGACGTGCGGATATTGCTCCATGGGGCGAACTGGCAACTCTCAGTTGCATGAACAGGAAGATCGAGGGTGTTATGATCGATGGCGCAGTAAGAGATGTGGATGAGATTAGAGCATTCAATTATCCTATCTTTGCGCGTGCGATTGTACCGAATGCTGGTGAGCCAAAAGGATATGGGGAGATCGGTGCGGAGATTGTGTGTGGCGGGCAGATTGTCCGGAATGGTGATTATATCGTTGGGGATGACAGTGGCGTGGTCGTGATTCCGAAAGAAAGGGCTTATGAGATTGCAAGACGCGCAAAGGAAGTTTACAAGACAGAGCTTCGGATAAGAGATGAGATAAAGCGTGGGAAGTCTCTTTCGGATGTTCTGGAGCTTGCGAAGTGGGAGAAGAGGTCGGTGTGAAGAAGTTATAAAGCGAAGCATTTATATAGATATCAATCTTTTTAATCAATCGGGTGATCAAAAATGCCCATGTCAGCAATTGCAACTGAACTTCCTGTAGAGATTCTAAACGCACATGACCTGGCTACCGCAGTTGCGTATACCGTCAATGAAAAACCACATACCAATCGCCGCCACTAATGTTCCTGCAATGTTTGATACAATGCCGGCCAATTTCTGGGACACGTATCCCGTCATTTAAACTAGTTGCCCACCCCTTCGAGTATATTGTTGTGGTCTAAATCACGAGTACCAAAGTGAAATTTCGAATTTCATCGGATAGCTAAGCTTTCAAGCATTGCAGTTTGTTTGCTCAGAAATCATTGAGTCATGGTATAGATTTTTTATTATTTTCTGTGCCGCGAGTTCTTTCAATTCGAGTAGCCGCAGATGCACGCAGATAAATGCAGATGCCCAATCAACAAATCTGCGTTCATCAGCGTTTATCTGCGGTTGATTATATTTTTCAACTTTTTTTTTTTGAGATTCGTTATTGGAGGCTACATTCTTTGAATTTTGGGTTTAAACAAGTCAGGGTTTGTAGGACACTACCGCCGGATGCGCATGTCCGAGTATCAGCGGCCCATATCCCATGCAGTAATCGATGTATCGATTTCCATCGATGTCTGTGATCATGCACCCTTTAGCAGATGCGGTATAGAACGGGTATGGCTTTATTGCACGCAGAGGGGAACTGACTCCGCCAGGAATGACCTTCTTGCCTGTTCATAGGTTTTCTCTGATTGCGTGGGCATGGATATACCTCATCATGCTTGCTCAATAAGTTATGGTTGCTTTTGTGCTCAGTCGTCCATTTCATGGAATGGTAATATTCCCGGATCGCTGGCTGAGTCTCGATACCATGCCGGTGTCGTCGCGTACCACAAGGTCTATCTCGAGAGGCGCTGTCAAGTTAGTCCTTACTTTCATCCCTGTCGGAGTGCATTGTTCCGAAGAGTTATTCACATACCATTGATGCTCCGTGATGAAACCGTCCGGATCAAACGACTCTGATGCGTCCAGTATCAGAACATCTCTGAATTTGTTGCATGACGCATTCACACACTCACTCTTAACCTGCACCTCTGCAAGCGGCACAGGCGGCATGAAGGTTCGTTTGAAGATATTGATGAGCGAGGTGATCACCTCGACCGTGAGAGGCTCGTTCTTGCGCACCTGGAGAGGAGAGGTGAACGTATCAAACCGGGTCGTGTAGGTGATATTGTAGCTGCTGGTATTGGTCATGCTGCCACCGAAGGCGGTGCCAATGAGCGTTATGTTCCCTGTAGTTTCATCAAGTGTATAATTGCCATGTTGATCAGTAACGTTACCACCATCCGTTACATTGTAGACGGTTTCATCGCAATCCATGTCAGGATACAAGGCATACGGATATGCCACACGCGGATGGTTCGGTAAGAGATATGTATAATTCTCACTATTATTAGCCCAGCCTAACACATCAACAGACTCGTTGGACTCGATTACGATCTGTTCTGTAAAATTCAGGCATATCTCCTTGCTCCCTGCAGCCGGGATCACCACTCTCTTATTGAAATTGTATATCACAGGATATTCTCTGTAGCAATCGAGATCGCCGGATTCATCCTCCGCCATATAGTTCCTTGCATGAACGCCATTCAAACTTATCGCTGTGATGCGCGAGTCTGCGGTGTTGAGGTTCATGATGGTCGCGTTGACCGAATGCCAGTGTGTGGAATTGCCGGCAGGATCGATCGAGAGGATCCGCAGATTCTCACTCTCCACCGCGGCAAGGTGGCTCTCACGCTTCATCGCCTCTTTCTGCATCCCTGAGACCATGAGCGCAAGACCCGATGCTGCGATTATCGTGATCAGGATCAGCATCAGTGTGCCGATGATAACCGATATGCCGGATTCGTCATGGTACATCATGGATATTCTCTGATCTGATATTTATATATCTTCCCCGTATATTCTATATATCGAAACAGAATCTATGTAAAGTACATAGCAAAAACGTTATGAATGCTGGTATTGAAGATTGAATAATAATGGTCTTGACAAGCATTGGATTGAAAGAAATCCCACAAAAGAGCGTGTTATTGATTGAAGAGGATTTAGGCAGCATAAAAAGTGTATTCATACAAAGAGTTGGTTTTGACGCCATAGAGACCGGAAAAAAAGTGCTATATATCTCAACAAAGCGATCGAGAGATGATGTGCTCGATCAGATGTCGATGTTCGGGTTGAATGGAAATTCAGACGGATTTACGATACTCGGGGATTTCAAGGACCGCACCGCACTCCTCGATATGTGCCGTGAAGATGCGCTGAAACGCCGGAATCTGTACCACCTGATCGATCCCTCGCTCCGGAACATATCAGAGATGGATCTCTGTATAGTGGACACCTTCACATCGCTCTTCATCGATGAGGAGACGCGGATATTGGTGGATGCGCTCAATTCTCTGGTCGATGTCAGCCGATACAGCGGGACAACGTTTCTGCTGGCAGCGGACACTGGCATACTCCCTGACAGATCCGAGAGGATCATGAGATCGATGGTGGATGGCATCATCCAGTTCAGAACCGCATATACTGGCGATAGAATAAACAGGTTCATCAACATCCCGAAACTGAAGGGCGTTCCGCCCATGGTAAAAATGATACCGTTTTACATAACCGATGAAGGCATATCCATCGACACGAGGGAGCGGGTGGGGGAATCTCGATGAAGCCGCTCGATCGACACAAGTATATGGCAAAGCGACACTGTCGAGTTTTTCAGTGAAATCACTATATCCTTAAGTTTTACCGCAGAGTACGCGGAGAACGCAG
>JAYEGV010000277.1:0-3561 GCA_034659235.1 Methanobacteriota archaeon | reverse complement strand
TTGAGTAAACGTGGATTCTTCGATGATGCTCATAAGAAGTCGATACCCGTATTTCCGGAAACGATCGGGGTCGTCACATCACGCACAGGAGCAGTGCTTCATGATATACTAAACGTCATCAAACGGCGGTTTCCTGCTGTGCGCATCGTAATTGCGCCGACACGGGTGCAGGGTGAAGAGGCAGCAGCAGAGATTGCTCATGCAATCAGGCAGATGAACCGGTTATCGATCACGGATCCGATCGATGTGCTGATCGTTGGCAGAGGTGGTGGCTCGATCGAGGAACTCTGGGCATTCAATGAACTTGAGGTCGCTGAAGCGGTCTTTGAGTCAAAAATTCCGGTTATATCAGCGGTAGGGCATGAGACCGATGTCACGATCTGCGATTTTGTTGCTGATCTGCGTGCGCCGACACCATCAGCAGCGGCTGAGATCGTAGTGCCTGATCAAGGACAACTGGAGCAGCAGATTGCAGGACTATGCATCAGACTTGTTCATGCGATCAAAAGGGTTATCGATGTACAGAGGGAACTGGTGATGCATCTGGAGCATGGCGTGGTGCATCCGAGAGACCGGATCAATCAGTTCCGGCAGTACATCGACGAATTGATCAGACAGATGCATACAACGGCTACGCACCGGCTGGAACTACACAGAAAGGATCTATCCATGCTCGGCGCAACGCTCCATGCATTGAGTCCGCTCAATCATTTGCAGCGTGGATACAGCATCGTTCGCAGTATGCCGGATCGATCGGTCGTGAATACCATTTCAAGTGTATCAGTTGGCAGCGATGTGCAGATACTGGTCACCGATGGCGAGATCGGATGTCAGGTGCGTGAAATAAAGGAAGGGTGGAACCATGAGTAAGAACGAGGATATCGCATTCGAGGATGCGCTCAAGCAACTGGAAGATATCGTGCATGAACTGGAGGAATCCGGATTAACGCTCGATAATGCTCTCAAGAAATTCGAAACCGGGGTTAAACTCTCGAGACTCTGCCATAAGAGACTGGATGATGCGGATATGCGGATCGAGCAACTGATCGAAGGCGAGGAAGGGGTGCGTACTGAGCGCGTGGAGATTGAGTAAACGATCTCCGCAACCCGATCCATCGCAAGTCTTCTCCCTGTGCTCATATTCGGCGCCAGAGCATATTTGCATAAGGAGGTCCGACCGATACGTGCACTTTGTACCGCCGCCGATTCTGGGCGCGGTATCGTGTGGATGTGGAAGTGGATATCATTGTCAACGCGGGTTTACCTGTATACTTTTGGATATGCTCGGGTATCTTGTGGTAAATCCGTTTGCGGATAGAATCAAACATGGTTGGCACCTCGTTTGTGGATTCATAATAATCTACAAATCCTTATGCTAACATAATAAGATACCAATTAGATGTAGTTTATTGATTTTATTGTATTGTTTCCCTAATGTAGTGGCATTGCACCGGAGGGCAGTTTTTGATCAACCTTTTGTGAAAAGGTTGTTTTTAAATCGCTTATATGCCTGTGTCAGCGCTTCGATACCAGGAAGCGAGCGTCCGGAAAGAAAATCAATGCAAGCACCGCCACCTGTGCTGATATGCGAAATCATCGACTCGATGCCGAGAGTATGCACCTCTGCCGCAATATGCCCTCCCCCGACGATCGAAAATTTCGATTTGGTTGCTGCGAGGAGGAGTTCTCTTGTTCCGAGCGCAAAAGCATCCTTTTCGAAGACGCCGGCAGGTCCATTCATAATCACGGTCTCTGCATTACTGATCATCTCTGAAAATGAAACGATCGTATCGATTCCGATATCCTTGATCAACAGATCGGTCGGCAGTTCGGATACCGATACCTCCACGCGCTTGTCAGGATCATCTCGATCGGCACATGCGAGATCAACAGGCACCTTGATCTTATCGCCGTACTTTGCAAGCAGTTTGCGTGCCCGGTCAATCTCCATGGCGTAGCCGATCGAATTGATAAAATCGAGATTTTTCCTGCCTATATCAATGCCATTTGCTGCCAGAAATACATTTGCAACCAGTCCTGTGACTATGATCGCCTCCACTTCATCACGCGCGGCAACGTTTTCGATAACATCGATTGAATCGTTTGCTTTAATTCCGCCGAGGACGAACACAGCTCCTTCTTTTGAAAACCCTCTGCTCAGCGATTTAATCTCCTTTTCCATCAACCTTCCTGCAACCGATGGCAGAACCCCGGTAAATCCGACAACAGACAGATGCGATCGATGCGAGACCGCAAATGCATCGTTCACAAATATATCTGCGTGTGAAGAGAGATTCTTCACCATAATACTGTTTGCGTGCTCGGCAGGAGATCTGGACAGACTCTCCTCCGAATAAAACCGCACATTTTCGAGCAGGATGATATCGCCATTTTCCATTGATTTAATTGCATCTATTGCATGCGATCCAAATATATCATCCACGTAAGTAACCGTTCGCATGCACAGACGCTGCAATCGCTGCGCATGTGCTTTCATGGTTGTGAAATCTCTCTTCCCAGGTCGGCTCTGGTGCGCGAGCAGTACAACCTTTGAATCGATAAGATCCTTTAAGGTTGGTAAGTGGCTTTTAAATCGAGAATCATCCAGAATTACCCCATCCGGAGACATCGGAGAGTTCAGATCGACCCTCACAAGCACGGTCTTTCCGGCTGTGGATACATTATCCAGAGTCAGATAGTTTATGACTGCCATGCGCAGATATTCTGTGCTAATTGGTATTTAACGTTACCAGATCGTTAATATGGTTAAAAGGTGATACCATTACTGTGTTCGATATCATCATCACTGCTCTCTGGTTGATGCTGCCAGCGTATCTGCCGAACCCGTGCGCAGCAACCTTCGGACGGGGTACTGTGATCGATTTCGGCAGGAATTTCATCGATGGGAGACGGATATTCGGTGATGGGAAGACCTACACTGGTTTTCTTGCCGGTACTGCGGCAGGTATCCTGGTCGGTTTGATTCAGATGATGGTCGCACCATATTTTCCGTTTTTTCCGATGTTTGACGTGAAAGCAGTTTTATGTCTCTCGATTGGGTCATTGCTTGGGGATCTCGGAATGAGTTTTGTGAAACGAAGAATCGGACTTGCACGCGGGGCTCCATTCCCGATTGCGGACCAGCTGGACTTTGTGGCAGGAGCATGGATGCTGACATATCTTTTTGAGCGGGAATGGTTTGTTTTGAACTTTACTACATGGATTGTTGTAACCGTATTGATTATCACTCCGATCATGCATCTGATTACCAATATAATCGGATACAAACTCGGAAAAAAGGAGGTACCATGGTGAATTCAAGATATCAGGGAATAATTACCATTACATGCAAGAATGCATCGGTGATCGAAAGAACACTTGCTCCGGACAACCTTTCGAACATGTTGATGCACAGCACCGATACGTCATTGACTATCGAGGTAGCGGCACCGAGACTCGGGACACTGATCAACACGGTCGATGATCTGCTGATGAATGCGAAGATCGTATGCGATATGGCTGGTGATCTCTGCTGCTGAATATTTCAGGTGATCAACCACT
>JAYEGV010000276.1:0-3569 GCA_034659235.1 Methanobacteriota archaeon | reverse complement strand
TTTTCTCCGAAGTTTTCTCCGAAGTTTTCTCCGAAGTTCCCGTGCCCTTGACTAACGGGAACGTTATCTTATAGTAATCGATGCCGCCCGATATCGCAGGCACGTTCTCGTAATAGGCTTTCCAGCCATTGATCATCTTATCAAAACCCGATCCCGCGTTCTCAGCCAGTTTTATGACCCTGAATATCTTTGTGACAATGGGGTTTCTTGGCATAGTAAAATCTTCTCGTATAATGGATTCAATGTCCTTTGGCAGGCTACCCGGATTCAGGAACTCGATCCTGTCAAGGAAGACCCTTATTCTTGGTTTCATAGGACTGAAGTAGTCGGAATGTATCAGAAGATTCACCAGTGCTTCCCGTATTGCAGTAAGCTGAGGTTGATCATCGGTGGCAAAGCCGTCTACCCTCAACGCAAAGGGCAGATCGATCTTTTTAATCAATCGTTCGAATATGCTAAAATAGAACCTGAAAAGATTTTCTTCTTCAGAAAGCCTGTAACTGTAGCGAGTCGGTGCGTCTGAATAAGATGTACCCATAATCTCAAGATAATCTATTCTGAAATCCGTGAGCATGCGGTTGATATTTTCCTCCCTGCCAAAGACGAGCATGCCTCCGATTGTAATCCTGTCATTGACCACAACCCGCAGCTTTTCAAGCAGTTCTTCTGATGACAGTTTATTATATCGATGCTCGGGATTTACATTTTTCAAATAGGTTCTATAATCGAAAATCGTTCTCCCATCCAGATCGTCAATTGTTAAATCTGTGAGTTCCTGATCTTTAAAACCGAAAGCAGAATCCCTATACATTGCATCGATTTCTGCATCAGTTGCTCGCTGGTCTCCGCTACCAGTCCTGAAAAAAGTATTTTTCCTTGAATTAAAATAAACAGGTTTCTTTTCAGATGCGGGAACATAAAAAGCAAGGACAACTTTTCCATCAAAGTCATATTTCTTGCTCCTGACCCTTATTTTATGATTGAATTTTTCTCCCCTGAGAGCAGTTGTAAAATCCTGTTCGATTTTTTCAGCATCTTCAACACCATTTATCTCAAAAATATTGCCCGTCTGCATCACTCCAAAAATAAGCCAGCCACCGTTTGTATTCGAAAATGCACTGACCGTCTCAAAACTGCTTTTGGGAATGGAAGTCTTTGCCTCTTTCACTTCGAAGTCTTCCCATTCAATTTCTTCCAACCTGTTAAACAGTTCCTTATGATTCATGATATGACTTGCTCCGTCTTAGACAATCCAATTTAGTTTAAACATTAAGCACAATCCCCCAAATTGTGGGGACACTGCACACACAATTTGATGATATGTCCGGTAAAAATTCAGGTAACGGTAAAGCTGCCTGCGGCTGCAATCGGACACACCATCGGCACTCAACTTTTCCGCCAGCACATGAAAGAGTTTTTCGCCATACCGCCCCCGATCTTCCCGGTTCAGCTCGTATTCGGCAATTTGCATACCGATCACCCAGTTCCGCAGCGTCAAACTGGTGTTAACCGCTCGGGTTGCCTGTTCTGCCAGCTCGCCATGGATTCTGGCAATGATCCGAACCAGTGTCTGAAAATCATTGCGCGCTTCACCCACCCTGCCCCACTCTCTCACATCATCGCCTGACCGGCTCGCCTGCCCCTTCATCTCTTAATCACCTCCCAGTATCCTGTTTTTCTGCCGCCGACACCCTGCACCACAACAGAACCACCGATCCCGAAATATGACTCACCCTTCCGGTGCTTATTAAGAATAGCCGCAATTGAGATGATTGCTTTCTTTAATTCCGATGTGGATTTCTTCAATTCCAGTGTTTCCGTTTCTTTAAACGTCCTGTCCGTCATTTTTTCTTTCGTCCCTTTCTACCATACCTGAATATATGCACCCCTTCCACTTTGTCCTCAGGTAGCAAATCCGCTATCTGCGCCCTCGCATCTTTCTCACTTTTTCCGGACGCTATTACAACATCCTCAAAGATAGCAAACCACGCTGGTGCAACCCCGATCTCAGAGAGGTGTTTTGATATCTTTCTTGCGTATGACTTGCCTATCTCCCTGTGATAAACATTCACAAGTTCGGGTTTTTCACTCAGGATATCATCTATCTCTTCCCAGTATCGATCCCTGTTCGATTCGCTCTTGGCGTAAAACTTCAGCAATTCTTCAGCAGAATCTTCTTTTTCGTGGACCGGTGCATCCAGGGACGTAATGATCCCTAACCTCCTTTTTGACTGCTGGTATTCAGCCTGAATACTGCGCCTCATGTTACTTCCTATGCGAATATTGTACGCGCCCATGAACCCACTGTAAACGATCCTGCCTTTGAAGGGGAGAAGAGTGGTTTCAACAAACAAAGGCATAAGCGGAGGCATCATATCCTCAATTTCATCATATAATCCAAGAACACCGTACACCCTTTGCTCCCCCTCGGTTATCATGAAAACAGAATATTTCTTCAGATGAGCCACAATCAAAAACCTGCCCTTTACAAAATTCTTCCAGCTCTTGATGATACCAAGCTCTTCATTGCTGAAATCAAACGGGTTTTCAGAAACAAAAGAGTCGATAAGCCCCAAGTCATTGCACACTTTCTCGTGGAGTTCGTTAACATCTTCAGGGCATTCATACATTAAATCCGGCTCATCCAGACCTTCGATGACCGGATACTTCCGGTTCACGTAGAACAAAAGCGACCAGTACAACCTGTAAAACAGGTCTGCCTCTTCTTTTCCAAGTTTCATGATACCACCTCATGGATTTTCGTGTCATTGGTCAGGTGAACGCCTGCAATTGTGTTATCATCAGCCACTCCCGATAAGATGCGCCCGCCTTTCGAGTTGGCAAAAGCTACAATATCTTCATCGATCCTGGAAGTATATTTTTCCTTGAACTCTACTGTGAGCCCTTCACCTTCCCGGATCAGGAGCTTTACTCTCTCATAATCCATGCCCCGCTCTCCTGCATCATCAGCATTCATTTTAAACCTAATCATCCTCTTCTTTATCAAATTTTACCTTTAAAAGATAAATCCCTTCGCAATCACACTTGGTTGCTTCTAAGATTTTGATTTTTCCCAGAAAACGCGGGTCTTCGCAATAGCCATGTTCGGTCTGGCAATTGATATCAAAAGTGACCCTTCCGGAACAGCCGGAGCTATAAAACGAATCAAGATCATGTACAGTAACCTCATCCAGATTAAGGATGATATCCGTATCTTCAAGGTATTTTTCTTTATTGCTCATTTCCAACAACCTCTGTTTAATAGAATCGTATTCTAAACATTAAATCCCAGCCCCGCAAGATTCTTCCGTATCTCCTCTTCAAGCCCCTTTGACTTCTCAAACTGCCCGGAAAGTTCCGCAGTAAGCCTCAACACCATCTCATCAAACGGCTCGCCATCATCTTTTACTTCTTCCGCTCCAACATACCTTCCCGGAGTCAGAATATACCCGTGCTTCCCGATCTCATTCAGTCCAACCGCCCTGCAGAATCCAGGCACATCCTCATACTCCCCAACTTCCCCGCGCCATGCATGATAAGTCGATGCTATTCTTCCGATCTCCTCCTCT
>JAYEGV010000275.1:0-3602 GCA_034659235.1 Methanobacteriota archaeon | reverse complement strand
ATGTGGCAGGACAGACCAATATGCTCGGCTTGAACGCCGCGATCGAAGCAGCAAGAGCTGGCGAAGCAGGTAGGGGCTTTGCCGTGGTTGCTGATGCGGTAAAGAATCTTGCAGAGAAGGTCAAGGACGCAGCTGGCGAATCAGGGGCTGCGATCGGGCACATACAGGAGTCCGGTGAAAATGCAATCAACGCATCCAGTACAGCTGTGGAAGAGGCAAACAAGGGCGGCGAACTGATGCATACCGCACTGGAGGGAGTCGATAGGGTGACCGCAGCGATGGACGAAGTCAGTACCATGGTGCAGGAGATCGATGACGGTGCCAAACATGCGGCAGAGGTCATAAAGAAGGTTGTTGCCGGCATGGATGAGGTTGCAAGCATATCCGAGGAGAGCGCATCCGCATCTGAAGAGAGTTCCTCTGCGGTGCAGCAGCAGACATCTGCGGTACAGGAACTGACATCTGAGACACAGGGGCTTGCCGATGTGGCACAGGAACTGATGGACGAACTTAACAAGTTCACGGTGCGAGAGGCAGAGGCATAATGGAGGACCCGGATCATGGATGAAACATCATCTGATGAGGCGATACTCGTTGTATTCACGCTTGCCGATGGTCTGTACGGTGTCAATGTCAGCCAGGTGCGTGAGATCACGAGTATGCGCGAGACAACACCAGTTCCTAACTCGCCCCATTATGTGGACGGTGTCACCAATCTAAGAGGTCAGGTTACCACGGTAACCGATCTTCGAAGGAGATTCGGGCTTGATGAGAAGGAGCGGGATGATAACACACGGATCATCATCGTTGAGCCTGAAGGTGTGCCCATCGGCATGGTCGTGGATTCGGTCAGTGAAGTGCTGCGGATGCCAGCAAAGGAGATCGAGCCAGTGCCCGATCTTGTGGTCGAGTCGAACGGCTCTGGTATCGATGCGGACTATGTGAAGGGCGTTGGCAAACTGGGCGATGGCAAACTGCTGATTCTGCTGGATCTGGAGAGGGTGCTGACGGCATCGTGAGTTTGTTTTGAGCCACGGATCCGGAGGGGTCCGTGGTCTTTTTGTTTTTAGCTATACGTATCTCCTGCTCTCAGCTCTCCCGAGAAGAGCATTCCAGTTGATTATTTCAACACCGATATCGTTGAGATGCAGCAGTTTTAAGTCCTCTGTGAGCAGGTTTCCAACGGTAAATGATTGCGCCAGGATCACCGCATCGAAAAAGTCAAGTCCAAGCGGCAGAAACTCATTGAACTTCTTATCATCCATTGATCTATATCCATGTATCACGACTTTTTCATCAGCGGATAAAACAGATAAACCCTCATTGAACTTTTTGTTAGCGTCAGACCGTTTTTCACCTATCCTCAGACTTTTAGCCTTTGCTTCGATGATGGAAATCTCGCTTAGATGAATTCTCTC
Source organism: Methanobacteriota archaeon (assembly GCA_034659235.1). Taxonomy (GTDB): domain Archaea; phylum Halobacteriota; class Methanosarcinia; order Methanosarcinales; family Methanogasteraceae; genus Methanogaster_B. The sequence goes on along the minus strand of JAYEGV010000275.1, from coordinate 2,184 downwards.
CAACGATTTTATGACCTCTTTATACCTGGTTCTGGAAAATCCTTTTACATCTATGTCGAGATAGAAAAATGGCATGACATAAGTTGTATCCAGGTATAACTCTCGAAACTTCATATTATCTCTCTAATAGCTCTTTTTCTAATATTTCCCGCTCTTTTTTGATCTCTTCTTCGCTTACAGTTGCTATTGCATCTTCTTCCAATAGATCGATTATCGTTTTTCGCTTCTTTAAAATGACTTTTTCGCCTTTCACCACCGCAATGAATTCGTTTCCGGGGCGCATACCTATCTGTAATCTCATCTTCTTTGGGGTGTACAATTCTCCTTTCTTTCCCACCTTCACTATATATTCTGCCATTTCACATTCTCCGAATAATGTCGGTTTTCTGAATACTTGAACTTATCGGCATACACTTACTTGTCTTCACGCTCGCTGATGGGCTCTACGGTGTCGATGTCAGCCAGTTGCGTGAGACAACTCCTGCGCCGAATTCTCAGTACTATATCCTGCTCGATCCGGAGAAGGTGCACTTTGAGCCACTGATCAGAGGGGTCCGTGGTTTTTTGTTTTTATCAGGACCGATCACTTCTTTTGATACACATAACTCCCGTCCTCTGCATCAGTAAATCCCATCTTAACCCAGAATCCGATGGCTGTGTATCGCACCCTGTCTGCGATGATCGCATCAAAGGATTCCTTGAACATCTCGATCGTCTTTCTGCCATAGCCATGCCCTTCAAACTCAGGAAATATATTGATCGAATGAATCGTTAAGGTTCTGCCGTCGATCAGACCTCTGACCTTACCAATCCGGGTAGCACCAGACTCGATATTCAACCAGTCGTAGTCAGAACGCCGGTCACGGGGCAGTAACTTAAAAGTCAGTCTCTCTGGCATCTTCTCCCTTCAGTTATTCGAATCCCTGGCAGAATGCAAGCACATTTTTTCCGAGGTCTGGCAGATAATACCCGCCCTCCAGTATGGCAAAACGCCGTTCATGACCCATTCTTCTCGTGAACTTCTTCATGAGCCTGCCGATTAGATAGAAGTCAAAGGTCGTCAATTTCTTCCCCATATCTTCTTTGTAGGAGTCAAATCCAGCCGATACTCCAACTATATCGACATATCCAATATCATGGATGTAATTCTCGATCTCCCCGAGGTAATCCTTGTTGTTGCCAGCCATGGGATTCAGGATCCTCGCGTCCTTCCACCCTGAAAGCACATCGATCGTCCCATCTCCTGTGTGCGCATCAAAATCCAGCACGAACGCGCTTCTAATGAACCCTTCCTCTCTCAACTTCAGGAGTGCGATACCCATATTGCAGAGTGCACAGTATCCCCAGCTGGAATTTTTTGATGCATGGTGTCCAGGCGGTCGGATACAAGCAAATGCCGGCTCTTTCTTAAAAGCAATCTCTGACGCCATGATGGCGCCACCTGCAGATAGTGATGCCATCTCAAACAATTTCGTATCCTCTGCGATGCCTGCGATATGAGTTCGGGAATGTGCCCGCAACAGATCTTCAGATGACGCAGGCTCAGGTGAAACCACATCATATCTGCCCTCCAGCACCAGCGCTTCCATGATACACTCCATTCTGCCCGGCACTGATGCACCGTCTGTTGCATAATCGGTCCGCTTAAAATCTTCGTGGAAGACTATCTTCATTTGTATGCCTCCCTGACGATTTTTAGCGAGTCGTGTACCCGTGCATTGCAGTTGTCGAGTAAGGGGTCTCCGTGCCCGAAATAGATCGACTGGATGTCCCTGCGGCAGATCTTTTCCAGTGCGTGGACAAACCCATCCTCGTAGGTGCCACCAGCCGACCGGATTACAACTGCGCTGTCACCCGCAAACAACACACGTTCCTCTCCACAATAGAGACAGATCGAATCGCTGCTGTGACCTGGCGTGTAGATGACCTCGAAGATTCGATCACCCAATTTCAACGTATCTCCGTCCTTCAGCAGATGATCCACTCCTTCTAAAGAGGATGAATATGCATACACCTCCGGCTTGAACGTTTCCCTGATCTGCGGCAGAAGGCTTGCGTGATCATAGTGGCTATGGGTCAGGACAACCTGCTCCACTCGCTTTTTGCCCACGCCTGTCGAAGCATTATTTATCTTTTCGATCACGGATGGGTCTCTGCCCACGTCTACCAGCGTATTGAGATCGT
>JAYEGV010000274.1:0-3608 GCA_034659235.1 Methanobacteriota archaeon | reverse complement strand
ACCATGCAGATCAACCAGCCCTCGGCGGTGGAAACGGATTTTGATGAAGCGGTGAGAAAAATGCTCAAGCAGGGACCAAAAGGGGATGGAGAGGTATGAAAACGGACAAAACACCCGGGCACATCAAGCTCGACGAAAAGATGGAAGTTTCGGACGGCGGCAGGTTGGAGCTGAAAACCCCCCTCTCGAAGGGGACCTGGGTTGTTCTTTTCGTTGTGCGGAAGTCTCCGGACGACCTGAGTGATCTGACAGAGGCATCAGAAAACGCACTTGGATTCCGGAATAACCCGATCGATGACGAGGAATGGAATGATGCTTGATTGGGCGGGATATTGTCCTGACCGATAGCCCGACCGCGAGATTTTGATGGACGCGGTGGTGCACCAGTTAGCAGAGGCGTATGTGCAGGGAAGCCGGAAGGCAATCGGTAGGATTATGTACCAATAGATACATATCGGTATCTATGACTTCTACAGGTGCACAGATAAATATCCGTTTGCCAGATAGATTACAATCAGCTGCCGAACAGTATGTCGATAATTATGGTTACAGAAATATTCAGGAATTTATTCTTGAGGCAATCAGGGATAAGATATTCAGGGACAATAAATACGATGAAACATTCTCTGATAAAGAGATTGGTCTGATTGAAAAGCTACTGTCCGTCTCTATTGAGAAAGGTAAAATAAAAGATCAGAACGATATCACCAATGCTCTGCAATGAAGTTTGAACTTGTAGCTACAGAAATTTTTATCGAGCAGATAAAAAAGAAGATCGATCTGATTTCGTCAAATCCCTTTAGATTTAAAAGGATTCATTCCAAAACTGTACCTAATCTATTCAGGGTCCGGCTGAACATCCGGAGCAATGAAACGCGACTTATCTATGCGATACTGCCCCCTAACATTGTCCTGATATGCTTACTGAATCGGAAAAACGACTATACTGATCTGGAAAAATACCTGCAAGAACTAAAATGAAATTACAGTCACTCCTCAAATGAAAAAGACCGGTGATATCGATGGAAGGTGGTGGGTGGGTTGGCAGGCGTGTAGGCAGGTATTGAAACAGAAATCATTCCGGAAACCCGGGCACAATTTCTGTACTGACAGACCGTCCGACGCCCAGATAATAATAGGGAACGTCAAAGACCGGGCATTCAAAAAACTCGAGTTGTCCTCAATCCGGATACAACTGAAATTGCAGTCACCGGATGGCAAGTATTACCGCACGGATTGCGCAAACATCAGAATCCCTGTTCAGGATCATTCAGTCAATTCCCTCGAAAAACGCTGAACCATTCAGGAGATGGCTTGCAAAGGTCGGTTATGAATTGGTGCGGGGAGCGAGAACGTATGAAATGGCGGTACATCGTTAAGGAAAACGCCCCAAACACATCATGATCATCTATGGTAAAGCGCATCGGTGAGAGTGGATTTGTTAGCAGTTTTGCTGGCATAACATAGTTTTTCTGAAATCATTTAAGTACGGTGCAGTTCGAAATGTACTTTCTATGGCAATGTCTAAGAAGGATATGGTAAAGAAGAGCTCTAAGAAAAGGGCAATGTTGGAAGAACTTGAAAAACAAGCTGCGTCCGGAAGTGGTGATGCAAAGAAGAAACTTGCAAAAGCGAAGAAAAAAATGAAATGATCATTGAGATATTGGGGTAAAAGATCATCTGTGTGCGTCCAAAAAGCATTTATTACCCATAATCCATAAGAACCCATATCAAAAACCAAAAGTTGCGGAGGACGTAAAATGAGCGATGAAATCCGGATCGGGATTATTATATGCGACCGCTACCGTGCATGTGCCGGAGGCAAATGTCTGAGGGCGCTCAACAACAGGGAGGGCGCATTCAGTATTTATGAGGATAAAGAGGTGAAACTTGTCGGATATACCGCGTGTGGTGGCTGCCCTGGTGGAAATATCGAATACGCTCCGGAGGAGATGAAGAAGAATGGGGTGGAGGTGATACACCTCGCCACTGGGCTTGTCGTCGGATATCCGCCATGCCCTCGTGTGACCCGCTTTCGTGACTTTATCCGGGCAAAGTATGGGCTTGACGTCGTGATCGGGACGCATCCGATCCCCCAGAATTACTATGAGACGCATACGACACTCGGGACATGGAACTCTCCGAGATGGGCGGCGATCATTCAACCGACACTTGCGGATGAAGAGACCCGTTTGTTGTATGACTGATGTCAGAGTGATGGAATGACACAATGATGGAATTGAGCGTTCTTGTGGATAACAATACCCTGATAGATCGTTACTTCGGTGGTGAACCAGGGGTGTCATATCACCTTCAAGACGGAGGCACCAGGATCCTGTTTGATTGTGGATATTCGGATGCGTTCATAAGAAATGCGGAAAAGATGGACATTCACCTGCTGGATCTCGACTTTGTAGTAATCTCTCACGGGCATCTTGATCATACATGGGGGCTATACCATCTGATCAAACTCTACACCGAAGCGAGAATGGAAAAGGTAGATTGTGATAATCCAACTCTTGTAGCCCATCCTTCTGCATTTTTAACCAGAACAGTTGACGGTATTCCGGAGATTGGCTCTTTAATCTCGGAAGATAAGTTATCCGGACACTTCAATATGAGATTGAGCAGAAAACCCCTGTGGCTGACTGATAACCTGATTTTTCTCGGTGAGATTGAAAGAACGAATGACTTTGAAGCGAGAATGCCGATTGGGAGAATCCTGCGAGATGGAACTGAAGAAGACGATTATGTGATCGATGATTCCGCTCTGGTCCATACATCACCGAAAGGGCTGGTGATCGTTACGGGTTGTTCGCATGCAGGAATTTGCAACATCATCGAATATACAAAGAAGGTCTGCGGCGATGATCGAGTGGTTGATATAATCGGGGGATTTCACCTGCTCGGGTCATCTGAAGAACAACTGCAGGGAACATTTGAGTACATGAAGGAATTACAACCGGAAACCGTACATGCCGCCCACTGCACTGACTTGAATTCGAAGATTATGTTGTCTCGAGTTGTGGACTTAAGGGAGGTGGGCGTGGGCTTGAGATTGGTGTATGAATGAACTGCATGTCAGTGATTTCAAACGGTGCGAGCGCTCGATATTTTTTGGCTACATACTGCATAGACGAGGAATGGAACGATGCTTGATCAGCAGGACAACATTTGGCAGGATTTGCGGTTTGCCCACGGAACTGATAGCGAAAAACCTTTGAGAAGTTCTGTCCACGATTGAGCATTGAAAGGAGGACACTGAGATGAGAATTCATTACCTGCAGCATGTCCCGTTCGAGGGTCTTGGGAATATCGAGAACTGGGCTCTCTCAAAAGGGCATCAGATATCATGTACACAACTCTTCAAGAGAGAGCCACTGCCAGATCTCGAAAGCTTCGACTGGCTGATCGCAATGGGCGGTCCGATGAACATCTACGAGGAGGATCGGTTCCCCTGGCTAACTGAAGAGAAGGTGTTCATCAAAGACGCAATCGATTCCGGAAAGATTGTTCGTAACAACTCACGTTTTAGAAAATTTCCTACATTTTTTAAACTTCTCCCACAAAGAAGCATACTTCAATTCGACTTTTAAAATTATCTGCAT
>JAYEGV010000273.1:0-3616 GCA_034659235.1 Methanobacteriota archaeon | reverse complement strand
ACCAAAAGATATAAACCATGCAACTGATATAACATGGCTGCGGCTGTGGTTTAGCGGTATGACATGAGCTTCCCAAGCTTATAACCCGGGTTCGAATCCCGGCAGCCGCATGCATACGCGGTGATCGTAATGAACAGAGAAATCACATATTTTGAACAGGCAGGCGCTGTCAACACGGATGAGACCGTACGGGCGGCAGTGGATCGGGCAGTCGAACTCGGCATCGAGCATATCGTGGTTGCAAGCACCACAGGATCGACCGGGATCAAGGTCGCAAAAGCAGCGGAAGGTACAGGCATCAAGACTATCGTTGCAACAATCCATTATGGCGCGAAAGAAGAAGGAAAATGGCTATTTGATGAGAACAATCTCAAAACATTGAAGAAGATGAGTGCAGCCGTGTTTACACAGACGCACACCCTTTCAGGAGTGGAACGGTCATTCTCTGATCGGCTTGGTGGAGCAAGCAGAGCCGAAACCATTGCGGCTGTCCTCAAGAGTTTATTTGGGATCGGATTCAAGGTGGCTGTAGAGATCGCAATCATGGCTGCTGATTCAGGCATGATTCCTGTTGGAGACGATTCCGAGATTGTTGCAATCGGCGGGACGCACTCAGGCGCAGATGTTGCGTGCGTGATCCGACCCGGACATGCGAACAACTTCTTTGCGATGCAGATACGGGAGATCATAGCGATGCCGAGAGTGAAGTGAGAATGCTGATACGATCATGAAAATGGGGCGACTGCTACGCCTTATGCTGTATGGTGGATATGAGCTTTCGGAGGTACTGTCATCGAACATGTTCAATATAATAGAACGGTAAAATCAGTGTGATCTGTGTAATCTGTGTCTGATACTATTTTTAGACACAGATTAACACTGATTTCACAGATTACTGGTTGTCTGTGACGTTGGATCCATTTAAGAACTCCACACAATATTGAACATGTACAAATAATCGATCATAACATTCCGACTACCCGACCACCGCGTCAAACGCCTGCACCAATCTCTGATTCTCCTCCCTCGTCCGAACCGCCACCCTGATGTATCGCGCATCCAGATTCCAGAACGTTGCGCAGTTCCTGACCAGAATTCCATGATCGATCAGTCTCTGTGTCATCTTATATGAATCCATATTAAAATTACTGATATCGATGAGAATAAAATTAACATTACTTTCATGAGGGATAAATCCACGATCGATCAATTCTTTCATGAGATATCCCCGTTCCTTCGCAATAAGAGCAATGGATCGCTCAAGATAATCGCTTTTTATGCATGTTTCCATCAGACGTGTTCCGATCATCTCGGCAGGCGCACCGACATTCCAGACCAGTCGTGCACGGTTGAGCAGTTCAGCAAGTTCGCAGGATGCGATACCAAAGCCAAGTCTGAGTCCTGGCACTGCAAATACCTTTGTAAGCGATCTGAGCACAACTACAAAATCAGAATCGAATACGGAATGCACAACGGACTCGGCAGGATCAGATAGCTCTATAAATGCCTCATCCACAAAGAAAAAAGTTTCACAGGCAGAACAGCGCTCTGCAAGATGTTTTACATCACTCTGTGTGATCAGACCTCCTGTCGGGTTGTTTGGATTACACAGAAATACGACACTCGCATCCGAGATCTGATCGGATGGCAGTTCAAGTATCCTTGAATAATCACAGTACTGCACCTCTGCTCCGAATAATTTGCACTGGAACGCGTATTCATCGAATGTTGGTGCAGCGATGATCACCAGATCGTCACGTTCGATCACCGCCTCCGCAAACAGTCTGATGAGCTCTGATGAGCCATTCGCAGGTATAACATTTGCTGCAGTGATTCGATCCTCGCCTTTCAAATATCTCTCAACAAAATCAGCAAATACGGTTCTCAATCTGAGATATCTATTATCAGGATAATGTGCGATCTCTTTTACTGCTGCTGGGATATCAGGGATGCCCATCGGATTCAGATTGGCACTGAAATCAAGCATAGATCGATCCGTATACTCTGCTATCCTGCCGCCATGCACACACGGAGCGCAGTTCCGCACCTGCTGCCGCACAAATCGTGCAATATGCATCATAAATTATGAGATATACTCACCAAGGCTACTGATACCTTCAAGTTCACTGGATTCGATTGCAACCTCATCAAAAAGGCTCTTGCGTACCAGGATTGGTGAATCTGTCCGCACTGCAATCGCTATGCAATCACTTGGTCTGGCATCGATCTCCCTCTGTGCATCCTGCACATCCATGACCAGCCGTGCATAGAATGTGCCCTCATCCAGATCATCGATCAGTATCCGTGTCACGGTCCCACCCAGTTCACTGAGGAGCGAAACCAAGAGGTCATGGGTCATGGGCCGCGGCGACACCTCTTTACGCAGTGCGAGGTATATCGACATCGCCTCTGCATGACCAACAAAGATTGGCATGATGCGACCATCGTCAGCGAGCAGCACCACTGGTGCCATCTGCTTCTGACCATCGATCATGTATACGCCCTTGACTGTGGTGGTGATGGTATCCATTATCTCAACCAGATCTTCTATTGTAATGCCGATGTTACACCCGATTAATCAATATGATTTAATCCTATAATAAAGATTGCTTGTTTCGCTATCCTCGATGTGAACCGGTGCTCGGTCTCGTCTTTTCTGTGCCCATGCCGCGCTTGCGCAAGCCTCTTGCCTTTCGTCCGGCACTGGTCAAGCCACGCTCTGTCCTGCCCTGCACATCGCAGATCCAGTTGAGATGCGGATCGCTTCTAATTGCAGGATGATGCGGATCGAGCAGTATAATCTCATACCATTTGTGCTTTCCATCCTCTCCAACCCAGTATGAGTTCAAAACTTCCATATTCGGGTATTTCCTGCTTGTACGTCCCTCTGCTATCAACTGCAAACTCTTTTCAGGCGTTATCTTGTGCATTCCCATACGTTTTGTCCTTCGTCCACGTATGTATCTTGATTTGCGCCTGCCGCCACGTCGTATCTTCGCACGTACCATGATTATTCCCTGTTTTGCCTTGTAGCCAAGTGATCGTGCACGATCGATGCGCGTCGGTCTTCTGATCCGAACCACGCTCGGATCCCTGCGCCATTCCCGCAGACGCTGCCATCTGAGATCATGTATGTATGTCTGGTCAGGATTCTTCCATGCGTCTCTGATATATGTGTAAAACGATTTTGCCATTATGTTTTCACCTTTTCCGGTTCAACTGTTGTTTCACAGTCACATTCCAGCGGTCGAAGGTTGACTTTGGGATCTGGTTGTTATTAAATTTATCCGTGATGACAGTGGTTCCGAATGACACGAATACCAGAGAAGTTTCACTTTTGAATCGGAACGTAAGGTTGTGTTTCGGAAGTACTGGATGACCGGAACATGTTCAATATTGTGTGGAGTTCTTAAATGGATCCAACGTCACAGACAAACAGTAATCTGTGAAATCAGTATTAATCTGTGTCTAAAAATAATATCAGACACAGATTAACACCGATTACACTGATTTTACCTTTCCGCCGTATTTGCGTTCATTCTCTGATTTACCACAGAGAATGCTGAGTTCGCAGAAACAAAAAAAGTACGTGTTTAGCCGCTCAGCCTCGCCCTCA
>JAYEGV010000272.1:0-3621 GCA_034659235.1 Methanobacteriota archaeon | reverse complement strand
CACTGATTTTACCGTTCTATAGTATTCGCGTTCGATCTCTGATTTACCACAAGATACCCGAGCATATTCAATCACAGCACGAAACTGAACAATCCAATCCAGTCCATGCCCTTATGTTCCCATAACAGCCCAAAGTGCGATGTGTCCCATCCGAATCTCGCATACCCTTCCGGTCCTGCGATACCGACTCTGACAAGATAGTTCACACCTTTCTGTCGCATCATTGCTTTTACATAGACAACACGATCTGAAAAAACCTCTTTTCTTCTGATCATGCCATTTATAATATTTCTAACACCCCTATCGATCTCTGAATAACATGCCTCGAAGTGTTCATGTCCGCAGAGTATCAGGAATCCTTCGCCAAACGTCTCTTTCACATACGCGAATGCATGTTCAGGCGTGTAATGATATCCGGAAAGATCGAAAAAATCATAGCCTGTTTCTGATATCCTCTGCCATGTTCGCTGGTACAACCAGTCGTCAGGAAAGGCATTTTTCTTGATCGTGGACGGATCGATCGGTCCTCCGTGCACCGCCAGGATCCGATCGTTATAATCGGTCAGATACTGCGGCAGACCATCGAAGAATCGCATACATCGTTTATTTTCCCGTAATGCGGAATGCGCCCGGATACTCGCAGGATCACTTCCGGAAATCTCCCGATCAAACAGAAATGCCTCATCATGATCCCCGATGACGGATATAAGATTCGTTTCATCCTTTATCGCAAGTATCCGCTCGATCACCTCTACCGGATGATATCCACGCTCAACGACATCACCGAGATTGATGATTTTTGTCGTCTCCCCGTATCGATCGATGAATGCATGACTATTAACGATCTCAATAATTGCATCCAGAGCATGTAAATCCGCATGGATATCAGAAATGACCAGACGTGCCATATCCTGAACTTCCGCTGATTTCCCCGGCGATATTCTCTTTCATCGCTGCACAAACCTCTTCATATTCCCATCCCTGTCCGAGCAGCCACATCAGTTTCACGAGCGCAACCTCAGGAAGCATATCCTCAGCCTCGATCACACCTGCCTTCAGCATATCCCTTCCCGTATCATACACCCGATCACATATCCTGCCGTGTAGACATTGGGACGTGATCACAACAGGAATACCTCTCGATGCTGCAAACCCGATCAATGGAATCCACTCAGAAGAGACATGTCCGAGCCCTGTACCTTCGATTACGATCCCTCTGTATCCTGAAAGACTGCAGAATCTGAGCAGTTCCGGGCTCACTCCTGGTATATACTTGAGAAGAGCGCACTTTTGTTCCATTTCATCCTGAAGTTTAAGTTCTCGCTCCCCTCTTTTGACATAATCATCGAATGTCGTAATTTCGCATGTCGGATACTCGATTCTGCCGATAGGAGAGGCACCTATCGATCGGAACGCATCCCTTCGTGAGGTGTGCATCTTTCTGATCCTGATTCCACGATGTATCAGACAGTAATCATCAGATGTGCTGCCATGCATGACCGCGCAGACCTCGGCGATATCGCTCACCGCAACCGATGCAGCGCAGATCGCGTTCATCGCACTATCACTTGATGGTCGGTCCGAACTGCGCTGTGAGCCAACCAGAACGATCGGAACAGGAGTTTTTATCATGAATGAAAGTGCGGAAGCGGTGTATCCAAGAGTATCGGTACCGTGGGTTATGATCACCCCATCCGCTCCGTTGTTGATCTCTTCTACAACAGCGCGTGCGAGTTCGATCCAGTATTCGGCACGCATGTTCTCTGAGAGGATGTTGTACACGACCCTCGAGCGGTAGTTTGCGATCTCGCGCAACTCTGGTATCGCATTCAGGATATCTTCTGCTGTGAACTGCGATGTGACCGCGCCAGTGCGATAATCAACCCTGCTTGCTATGGTTCCACCGGTCGACAGTATCGCAACGGTCGGCAGATCATCCCTCCACTCCGGTTCGATCGTTTTCTCTGTTTCTTTGGGTTTTTTGGAGATTGGCAGTCTCTTCTCGATCAGTTCGATCTGCACGTCTCTGTTCACACCGACATTGTATCCGTTGTCCAGTTTGATTATGATGTGATCTGTGGTACCCGGCATCAGGGTGCCTTCGTACACCGTACTATCAGTTATAACACGTACACGATCGCCCTGTTCCGGTTCCATAATGAATCATTCTCCAACTGCGATCATTTCAAGTTGGCTTGCAAGATTCCAGACAAGAGTACGGGTATGCAGCGGCATGTTCGGATCATTTGTAATCTTATTAAGAATGTTCAAACTGGTTGCAGCACGAAATGAGATTGATTCTTCTTGATTGGATAAAATTCCCTTTACGTCATCTGCTGCGCGCCGTATATTTCTGGGTACTGATGTATCGTTAAGGATATTGTCCAAAATGACACTGCACTGTTCAACTGTTTCTTTTATCGACATGAACATCCTCCATATTCCATTCTATATGTCATAGTATCCGTACCATATCCTATTTAAAGATGGGTAATCGATATGAGACTATGAATGAGATTGATGCCATGTCCAGATTGCTCGAACTCGGCGGAACCATGCTTGCAGATCACTGCAGCAGATGTGGCGCGCCTCTGTTCAGGTATCAGGGCAGAATCGGCTGCCCGGTCTGCGATTTTACGATGAAGCAGAAAGAGGAGATCAAGGAAAAGAAAGAGAGGAAGGAAACCGCTGCATCTCCATTTAGAGATATTATCTCAGAAAAAATTGGTGAGATAGCTTCTGATATGCAGAAAGAAACAGATTTGGGTCGTATACGAGATCAGATGGATTGCATCGAACGTGGGATCAGGATTCTTGGGATGCTTGACTCGAATTGAGTGCCTGCCAGAGGAATTGTGATCGTTATGAAAAGAGATGTGAGATTTGGTACGAAAAACTCTCAAAAACAGTGGCATCAGCCGCCATTCTGAAACATCTCATTGGATCGACAGTTCAGTAGATCATCCAAAAATAATCTGAGCATTCAATATAAAAATATGAGATCATGATTATAGTAACACATTCTCTTAATTCGTGAGAATTCCATGGAACTTCGAACCAGCATCAGAGTTTCTCTCATCCGGTATAAGACAGTTTCCACTCATTTAGGCTGCAAAGGATTCCTTTGTTCTGCTAAATTACAGGTACGTTACCTGTGCGTGCTAAAATCGGAGATTAAATTTCCATAATCAGCCGCCGTCCACTGCACCAACCTTATTTTCAGCCTTACCGATGATCTCGAACGCTCCCGAAATCCCGAACTCGTCGCATTCGAGAACTTTCTGGTGTCGTACTTTCTTCTTGTTATCTTTGGAATGGGTTCGGAAAACCATAGAGAGCACAGAGGGACGCAAGAGTTGAACAATGACGCTCTGTCGGACCTCTGTAGACTAAGAAGACGCTAGCAATCGCACCAAAGCTTAATATAATTGTCAACCACCAACCTAAAACAGGTTAACAATGAGAATCGATACCATGTCAGACTACACCAGCGTAAGACCGATGATCCATGCATCCTTATTCGCAGCCCTGACAGCCATCGGTGCGTTCATAAAAATCCCGATTCCGGTAAGCCCAGTCCCTATCACTCTTCAGGTATTCTTTGTGCTGCTGGCAGGGCTG
>JAYEGV010000271.1:0-3676 GCA_034659235.1 Methanobacteriota archaeon | reverse complement strand
GAATCATAAAAATTATAGTCTTTCCCACATTCCGCAGACGATCTTACAACTTTTTATTTATCTAAAACACACATTAATCTTCATGGAATATGAAAATTTAATCTCCGATTTTAGCACGCACAGGTAATGTACCTGTAATTTAGCAGAACAAAGGAATCCTTTGCAGCCTAAATGAGTGAAAACTGTCTTATACCGGATGAGAGAAACTCTGATGCTGGTTCGGAGTTCTATGGAATTCTCATGAATTGAGAGAATGTGTTACTATAATCATGATCTCATATTTTTATATTGAATGCTCAGGTTATTTTTGGATGATCTACTGAACTGTCGATCCAATGAGTTGTTTCAGAATGGCGGCTGATGCCACTGTTTTTGAGAGTTTTTCGTATCAAGCCACACACTCGGCCTCACCCCTCCGTCCCATGATACTCCCGTATCGCCTCAACCTCTATCTCTTCCCTCCCGGCAGCAACCACCACCGCACCCGCTGCTGCTACCGCTGCCTGGATCGTTGTGATATACGGTACACCAAAATCGACTGCAGCACGCCTGATCTCGTAACCATCTCTCCGGCCCTGCCTGCTTCTCGGGGTGTTGATGATCAGATCGACCTTGCCAGCACGGATCAGGTCGACGACGTTCGGGCTGCCCTCGCTCACCTTCCTGATCGGTATTGCAGAAATGTCGTGATCTTGCAGATGTGCAACAGTTCCCTCGGTCCCGATTAGATGCAGCCCGGAACTGCGCAGTCTTCTTGCAACGTCCACAATCGCCTCCTTATCCTCGTTCCTGATCGAAAGAAAGACCGTGCCCTCCACAGGAAGCCTGTTATCCGCTGCAAGCTCTGCCTTGTAATATGCAGTCCCAAAGTCGTGATCGATCCCCATCACCTCGCCTGTGGATCGCATCTCAGGACCGAGTATCGGGTCTGCCCCTGGCAGCTTATCAAAGGGCAGAAGAACCTCTTTTACCGAGACGCAAGCAGGGACAGGTTCATCCACGCATCCAAGCTCTTCGAGTGTTCTTCCGATGATCACCTTTGCCGCGATTTTTGCAAGCGGGATTCCCACTGCTTTTGAGACAAATGGAATCGTACGGGATGACCTTGGATTTGCCTCAAGCACGTATACAACACCGTCTTTTGCTGCAAGCTGGAGGTTTATCAAGCCCCGGACGTTTAGCGCAAGCGCAATCCGTTTTACATAATCCCGGACGGTATCCAGAACCTCAAAAGAGAGCGACTGTGGCGGGATCACACAGGCTGAGTCGCCTGAATGGATTCCTGCCTCCTCGATGTGCTCCATTATTGCACCGATCAAGACATCTTTGCCGTCACATACCGCGTCACAATCGATCTCAACCGCATTCTCAAGGAAGTCATCGACTAAGACCGGATGGTCAGGCGAGACACGCACAGCCTCTCTCATGTACCTGTCAAGATCATCTGAATCGTACACGATCTCCATCGCTCTTCCGCCAAGAACATACGAGGGGCGCACAAGCACAGGATAGCCGATTTTGTCTGCAACCTCATGAGCCTCCTCTTTTGAGGTGGCATATCCTGCTTCCGGCTGCGGGATTCCGAGACCTGCGAGCAGCAGGTTGAACCGCTTTCGGTCTTCCGCAAGATCCATATCCTCAGGCGATGTCCCGAGAATCACGGTATCGAGATCGGGACGGCGCGCAAGTTCCCTTGCAAGCGGGATTGCGAGGTTGACAGAGGTCTGCCCACCGAACTGGACGCATACACCCCACGGGCGCTCGCGTTCGATGATGCTCATCACATCCTCAAGGGTCAATGGCTCAAAGAAGAGCTTGTCAGAGGTATCAAAATCGGTAGAAACAGTTTCAGGATTGTTGTTGACGATATGGGCTTCGATTCCTTCCTCTCGAAGCGACATAACCGCATGAACAGTGCAGTAATCAAACTCGATTCCCTGTCCAATTCGTATCGGACCTGCGCCTAAAATCAACACCTTCTTCTGTGATGTTGGGTTTGCTTCGCACTCATCCTCGTAACACGAGTAATAATACGGGGTCTTTGCTGCAAATTCTGCTGCACAGGTATCCACCATCTTGTAGACCGGCAGGATTTTATGATCGCGTCTCATGTCCATAACCTCCTCCCGCGTCATGCCAGAGAGTTCTGCGATCCGCTCGTCTGTCAAGCCCGCTCGCTTTGCATCACGTAGAATCCTCTGATCCAAGCACGATTTGATCCGATCCTCGATCTCGATGATTCGTTCGATCTTTTTCAGGAAGAACGGATCAATGGATGTCAAATGAGTAATTTCATCGATGGAAAAACCTTTGCGTAGCGCATGATAGACCGCAAACAACCGCTGATCAGTGGGGGTTTTGAGAAGTCCTCTGATCCGATCTTGCGACCAGTTTTCGGTTCCCGCTCCAAAGCCCATATCGATGTCGAGCGAACGCACAGCCTTCAACAGTGCTTCCTCGATGGTTCGCCCGATTGCCATCACCTCGCCCGTGCTCTTCATCGCTGTTGTGAGCGTGTTATCCGCGGTAACAAATTTGTCAAACGGCCATCTCGGAATCTTTACCACCACATAATCGATAGCCGGCTCAAACGATGCTGGAGTCTCGCCTGTAACGTCATTTTTGATCTCGTCAAGATGCAGTCCGATCGCAATCTTTGCAGCAACCCGTGCGATCGGATAACCGGTCGCCTTTGATGCGAGCGCTGATGATCTCGAGACGCGGGGATTCACCTCAACGACCACATATTCCCCATCGTTGACCGCGAACTGGATGTTGCAACCGCCCTCGATTCCAAGCGATCGTATGATGTTTATCGCAGCGCTCCTGAGCATCTGGTGTTCGTTGTCCGAGAGCGTCTGGGAAGGCGTCACCACAATCGATTCCCCGGTGTGTATGCCCATCGGATCAAGGTTCTCCATGTTGCAGATCGTGATGCACGTGTCGCCAGAATCACGTATCACCTCGTACTCAAACTCCTTCCAGCCAAGAACGCTCTCCTCAACGAGAACCTGATTGATCCGCGACCTTTTAAGCCCGAGTTCACATATCCTGCGCAGATCATCACGGGTGTACGCGATCCCGCCGCCGGCACCGCCGAGTGTATATGCCGGGCGGACGATCAAGGGTAGACCGAGTTCCGGAATCAGTGCCAGAGCATCCTCGATTCCGGAGACTGCATGGCTTCTGGGCACAGGCTCACCGATGCGCTCCATCGCCTCCTTGAAGAGCTCCCGATCCTCGGTGTCGTATATCGCCTTTAGCGGCGTTCCAAGAATTCTTATGTTGTATTTTTCTAAGACACCTGCTTCTGCAAGTTCTGTTGTGAGATTAAGTCCGGTCTGACCGCCGAATCCCGCGATGATACCGTCAGGACGCTCCTTCTCGATGATCTTCTCGATGATCTCCGGTGTGAGCGGCTCGATGTAGACGGCATCCGCGGTCTCAGGATCGGTCATGATCGTTGCCGGATTCGAGTTTACAAGGACTACTGAGACACCTTCCTCGCGGAGGGATCTGCACGCCTGACTGCCTGAGAAATCGAATTCCGCAGCCTGTCCGATCAGGATCGGACCTGAGCCTATGAGGAGGATCTTTTTGATGCTTGGGTCTTTTGGCATAACTCTTCACTCAAACTTTAGAGAGAGCGGTCATAAAAGGATTGCCGATTCGAGCG
>JAYEGV010000270.1:0-3719 GCA_034659235.1 Methanobacteriota archaeon | reverse complement strand
AAAAAACTTGAAGTGTCACCCAACGGAAAGGCTAAAAACAGATCAACTTCTCAAAGGTGAGTTGTTACAACAAAATTAACCCTTGCACGGAACAAATCCTTCAACTGTTGGATTTCCCAATTTGGAACGTACGACGGGGTGATCATGTTATTTAAACATAGCTTTGCTATCCAAACAGAGTCCCTTTTGTAGGTCTTTCTTCGCGACTTCTTGAGATCGTGGATTTCCCGTGCATTTGCAACGACTAGTATATGGCCCGCCAGTGGATCCCTGTGCTTTTCATGGCTGCACGCTCGACATCGTGCTCTTCGCACCCATCATCGCCCGTACCGCCACCTGCCCGGGCATTGACGTTTAAAAGGTTCGATCAGCTTCTAAAACGTTACAACCTACGCATCGCATAATCTTAAGTACCCTGCCGCGGATTCATGATTCATGAAGGAACAGACCGAAGTCCGGAATCTCAAAGAGGGCAGATATGTGATCATCGATGATGCGGTATGTGTGATCAAGGGCATCTCGAAATCAAAGCCTGGAAAGCATGGATCCGCCAAAGCACGGGTCGATACCATCGGGCTCTTCGATGGGCAGAAGCGGTCGATCGTGCAGCCGGTATCAGCCAAGATATTCGTGCCGATGGTCGAGCGGAAGAATGCCCAGGTTCTCTCGGTTGCAGGCGATGTCGCGCAGTTGATGGATATGGCTGATTACACCACATTCGAACTTCCGATTCCAGCGGAGTATAAGGATCGCGTGGTGGAAGGAAAAGAGATCCAGTACATCACAGCGCTTGGCAAGATACGGATCGATATGCGCTGATGTTCGAACGCTGTGTCTTCGCGGATGCAGTCTCTGCTTATGAAGACGCTCGTTTTGTGATATTTGGTGTGCCCTTCGATGCCACATCATCCTTCAGATACGGCAGCCGCGAGGCGCCTGATGCCATGCGGAAGGCGAGTTACAATTTTGAGACGTATAATGATTTTTATGGTGTTGATCTGACTGATGTGCGCATACATGATCTTGGCAATCTCGATGTCGATCTCTGTTCTGATGATATGCTGTGCATGGTTCACGATGCTGTTACAGGAATTCTACGCGATTCAAAGATTCCGATTGTGCTCGGCGGCGAGCATACGCTGACCTACGGCTGTGCCAGATCTTTTGTCGAGATGTTTGATGATATTGGAATAATTATCCTTGATGCGCATCTCGATCTGCGTGATGAATATCTCGGGGTTAAACATTCCCATGCGTGTGTTTCAAGGAACATCATCGATGATCTGACAGATCGATGTGTTCTGATTGGCGTGCGGAGTGGGTCTGCAGAGGAGTATTCATACACAAAGGAGAAAGAGATTCTCTGGTACTCTTCGGACGATGTCCATGATAATGGGATCGAATCTGTGATGAAAAAGGCATTCGATGCATTATCTGATCGCAAAAAAATTTATCTGTCCATCGATCTCGATGTGATTGATCCCGGGTATGCGCCCGGTGTCGGCAATCCTGAGCCTTACGGATTGAATCCATGGGATGTGCGTGCTGTGATACGAATGGCTGCGCCGTATGTATGTGGGTTTGATGTAAGCGAGATTAATCCAGGGTATGATCATGGAGAGAGCGCGATGCTTGGCGCACGGCTGGTGCGGGAGTTTATCGCAGCGAAGAGCGCTCATCAAGTCCAGTGATTTTCAGAACATACTCAATATCGTATGGCGTTTTTAAATACATCCAACGTTACAGATAAACCTTAATCTGTGTAATCTGTGTTAATCAGTGTCTGATATCATTTTTAGACACAGATTAACGCTGATTTCGCTGATTATGCCTTGAGCAGGTATTACCCGAGCATGTTCTGTAACCCTACCAGCAGATCCCCTCGTAAATCCCTCTGCCAGGGTCAAGCGAAACCACACGCCTGCCATCGATCACAACGATATTCTTCATCGCATCAAACTCCTTATCAAGCGATCTGAACTCGTCCCATTCGGTCATGATCAGGCATGCATCAGCATCGTTCAGCGCATCCGGAGCGCTCTCGCGGTAATCGATCTCCGGAAAGATCTTTCGCATATTCGGTTCTGCCAGCGGATCATAAGCAGAAACCTGTGCACCCAGATTCAATAATTCTGTTATCACAGGTATCGATCTGGATTCACGTATATCATCGGTATCGTTCTTGAATGCGAGCCCGAGAACTGCAATCCTCTTGTTGCGAAGATTGCCGATATGCTCTGCAAGCAGTTCTATCATGCGCATCGGCTGCTGTTCATTCACCTCGATGACAGCGTTGAGCAGCACGGGATCGTATCCAAGTTCCTCTGCCTTCCCGATCAGTGCCATAACATCCTTTGGAAAGCATGATCCGCCAAAGCCTGTACCGGCGTTCAAGAAATGTTCTGAGATCCGAAAATCCTTCCCGATTGCAGACATGACATCATAAACATCGATTCCGAGTTTCTTACAGATATTTCCGATCTCGTTAGCAAAGGATATCTTTGCGGCAAGAAACGAGTTGTTTGCATATTTGATCATCTCTGCCGTCCTGATATCAGTACGTGTGATCTCGCATGGAATTCCTTCATACAAACCGGCTACCATCTCCACAGCACGGGAATCACCGCCTATCACAATCTTATCCGGGTTCATAAAATCATATACCGCTTTTCCTTCCCGAAGAAACTCCGGATTCATTGCAATCCCGACATTTTCACTGCGAACGAGCGGTGCAACCACCTTCTCTGTTGTCTCAGGAACCACAGTGCTCTTGACAACCACAACATGGTATGATTTCTTGTCAGACAGCGCCTCTCCGATACTTTTCGATGCTGAACGTACGATTGTTAGATCGATGCGTCCATCTTCACCGGATGGCGTGCCAACGCAGATGAACGTAACATCCGAATTCGATATTGCATCGTTATAATCTGTTGTTGCCCGCAACCCAACACCCGCATGTTTTTTCAGAAGTTCAGGAAGTCCTGGTTCATGGATCGGCGCAATCCCCGCATTGATCCAATCGACCTTCTGCTGATCGATGTCCACGCAGATCACATTGTGACCGAGTTCTGCAAGACATGCACCAGTAACCGTTCCAACATACCCTGTTCCAATGATTGAGACGTTCATGATACTCGATTTTACTTGATTCCTAATATCTCTTTCATCCGCATGAACAGTCCCCTGATCATCTGCGCTGCAAATATCCTCGTGGGAATACGGCTTCCATGAACGATGGTTCTCCCATCACGGATCGCATCCAGAACCGCTTGCTGATTACGTTCTGCCATAATTTCTGTTGTAGCATATCCGATCATCGGCACAGAGTGTGCATCGCTGCTCCCCAGTTCGGGCAAACCCATCTTCCGTGCCATTCGTTCTGCCTTTCTGTTCATCTCTCCTGTGATGAATCTGGAATTGAAAACCTCTACCGCATCCAGATCCAGATCTGAAAAATCTCCGATGCCGTGACTCATTCGCTTGAACGGATGCGGCACCACAGCAACTCCGCCAAGTTCGTGAATACGCACAATCGTATCTTCCGGCGTCTGTTTTGGAGGAATATCCTCCCGTATTCCGAGCGCTATGAGATGCCCTCTTGTTGTTGTAATCTCGACTCCTGGAATCACAATTAAAGGGATGTTAAGCTCCTTTGCGCGCTGTTCACCGATGATTCCACCTTTTATCGTGTCATGATCAGTGATTGCGATTCCGTC
>JAYEGV010000269.1:0-3728 GCA_034659235.1 Methanobacteriota archaeon | reverse complement strand
TACATTCGCCGCATAATCTCGGACGCTGATTGCAGCCAGCACGCCTGAGATACTGTGCAGCGATTTCCGCCTCGCTGCCGCTGGCTGGAATCTCAGTCGGATAATATCCTGACCATGCCACATCGGTGAGACCGATATCCCTGCACTGCTTGGTCAGATCGTTCATCAGATCCCTGCCAGGTCCTGGATGGTAATACAATATGAAGTTCGGTCTGAATCCGATCAATCGATACGGTATTGATGGATCGATCTCTGCGAGGAATGCTGCGATCTTTGCGATCTGATGCTCGGTTATGCCTGGTATCACCACCGTTCTGAAGACGCGGATCTCCTCTCTGGCTCTTCTCGCAAGGACTCTCGCATTCCTGAGTACCGGCGCAGATGGTGCACCTGTCAGCATCTGATGTACATCAGTATCATACGCCTTGATCTCAAAGGAGATCGATGTAGCTATATCGATGACCCGTTTCAATGTATCAGGTGTGCAGAAACCATTGGTTGCGATCCCAACACCGATCTCAAGATCGTTCTCATGGATCTCACGTACCACCTCCTCGATGTACGGCATATGAATCGTTGGCTCGCCTCCTGTGAAACCGATCTTATCGGTGTCAGGCATCATTCTGGACATCGCTTCATCCGCAAGCACTGCCGGCTCCACATAATCCCGGTAGAACCAGCATGCATCAGGGTACTGTGATATCCGGTATGCATTGCAGTAGATGCACCGAAAAGAGCATCCGAGCATGGTAACCGAGTAACTGTGAAGCGTCTTTGAGAGCATCGTGTATGCGATCTGCGGCATCCCTGCCCTGCAGACGCCGCGCTCACCTTCAAGCCGGTTTACTCCACATCTCCATTCGCAGAGATTGCATCGCGTAAGTTCATTCATATTCCGGCAGTCACCAGGAACGATTCTATTCATACCCCTACTTATGCGGTTCGATTATGAACTGTGTGGCTAACTCCACTTCCGTCATAGAGACCGTAGTCAGCACGCATTTCACATGGTACATATAGGCTTGACGATGATCCGTACATTGCCTGAAAGTCACAGAACGCGAGATATTCAGGTCCGGTGCGGTCGATGAGAACGGACATATCGATTCTGATGCTGTGAAGTTCCATACCGTGATCTCGGATGCCGATGGCAACCCGACAGAGAAGGTCTGGGAGATAGCAGGTATAATCGAGGACATGCGCATTCACGATACCTGCTGATGTTATAACCCGGTAACGGTGAGTGCATCGCTGAACTACCAGAGGAGATCATCGGTATTCCGGTGGTTGGCAGGAGCGGCAAAAGTATCCGGATGCCCCGATTATCAGAGATAACGTGCCTGCAATTCCGGATAGCATCCTTACTATCCGGTTCGATTCCATAAGGATTGTTGTGCCTATTAGGTGGACAAATACCTTCCCCTAACATTTTTAGGAAAAAACGATTTTTCCGAGATCATCGTCACAATCTCCGCAGAACCATGCTCACAAATTCATCATCTATCGACATAACCTCTCTTTTGATTGCGGCATCGATGACCCCTGACATGACATAGAGTAGTTTTTCCGGATTTCCATTCACATATCTATTTATCTTGCGGACCGATTCATTGTTGAAAGGAAACAACGGATCGATGTTCTCTGCGATACTGCGCTCTTTTAAGAGTCTCTTTGCGACAAACAACTCTACAGCCTTATCACTGAACCCTTCAAGCGTTATTGTTTCTCCATGCAGTTCGCGGATATCGGATCCGGCAGTGATCACAATGAGCACACCTTTATCGGTCTTATCAAGAATCCTCTGCATCATCGAACAGAAGTCATCACCGACCCGGGATGTGAGTATCCTGTCGAAATCGTCAAGCAGCAGAAAGCATGGAGAATAAGCATTTAAGGCAGTGGAGATGGCATCGCCCATCTCCTCCACGTTCATATCCCCTTTACTGAATTTTTTTCTTGTTTTATCGATTCTTTTCAGATAATCCGGTTTGAAAATCTTTTTTGTGGAAAGTGCTGCCAGAATTTCTTTGATCGTTAAGGATGCATCGGAATCGCATCCTATGTATCTGCAGAATGCATTCTCTTTCCTCGCATTATCATACATCATCAAGAGGTGTTCTGTTTTTCCGGATCCTGGCTCTCCGACGATCTTCACCAGACTATTTCCACTTCTCTCGATTGTTGCGTAAAGGAGATCATCCAGTATCTCGTCAACATGCTGGCGAACATGCAAGAGTTCCTTCTCTCTTGTTTCCTTGAATGGGTTTCCTACCAGAGCGAACCTGTGATATGGGTTTTTTCTCATTCAAAACCTCTTTCTGGTATCGATGGATATGCCGGATTCATCGATTGTAAATGGTATGATCGCATCCACAGCGTTTCTGAACTTCGGAATGATGATGGTACGATATATCCTGTCCTTATGATCCTCGAATCTGAACCGGATCACCCCGTCAACCATCGCCCTTGCCACACTCTCCTGCCGCTCACCAAGAATGCCGATATCAGATAACAGCAAAACTGCTGCATCACTTATTTTCAGATCATTTAATATATTTATAATCTCATCTATCTCGCTGTGCACGAACGTTATCGAAAAATGATCCATTATGATCAGATCATAATCCCCTTTATACAGGGTATCCACAAACTCGATGCCATCCGGCTTCATGCCGTATCTCATCATCTCTTCCGTGATCTCTTCGATGCGTCTTCTTGTGATGTACAGCACTTTCCCACTATTCTTCGATGTTTCTGATGCTACTTTCTGGGCAAAGATACTCTTCATAGAACCGAGTTCCTCTTCCACCAGAATCGTGTTTTTGTCTGGTATGCCTCCTGTTATCCGATCAAATTCCTTAATACCCGTATACATCAAGATCACCACAGTAGACCAACCGCATGCAACATTCCACCCGTCATAAGAGCAATGATCAGCATCAGTCCTGTTGATTTCAATGTATTTAAGACTCCCTGTTCCTTAAGCATCATGGCGAACGTGGCAGCGCATGGGAAGTAGATCATCAGAATCACGATTCCTGTGATCGCCTGCCATACGGTCATATCCGGAATCAGATAGAGGAATGCGATCGCAACATCCTTTCTTAAAAATCCGATGATGAGTGCACCAACCATCTCTGCCGGTATCCCGAGCCAGATGACCAGCAAAGGCCCAATGGCGTCTTCAAGTGCTTCAAGCGCGCCGGACAGGTACAGGAGATCAATGACCAGGATTCCGATGATCACCCACGGCACCGCATCAAAAAAGAAATACCTCATCCTGACTGCCAGTTTACTTGCAACATTCCGCAGAAGCGGCATTCTGTATGGTGGTATATCCATGATCGTCGGAGGGTTCTCTGATGGTATGAGTCGGTTGAGCAGTGCCCCGATGCCAGCATATAAGAATATAAGAATCAGAACGACAGGGATCAGATAAAAATAGCCATACATCCCACCGATGATGACGAGAGCGACGCTGATCTGTGCATTGCATGGAACCGCTATCGCAAGAATCGTGGAAAGCGTGAACCGCTGCTTTTTTGTATCAAGAATCCTTGAAGCTGCCATCCCGGGCACGTTGCACCCCATACCAAGGATCGTTGGAACAATCGCATATCCGGGAAGCCCGATCTTCCCAAGGAGAGAATCTACAAGCATCGCCAGTCTCGGAAGATAGCCGATATCCTCAAGTACGGTGAGCCATGCATAGAACACGAATATCGCCG
>JAYEGV010000268.1:0-18145 GCA_034659235.1 Methanobacteriota archaeon | reverse complement strand
ATTCTTGCGGATTCGGAGATACTGGTATTTAAGGATATTCATCGGTCCAGTACTTCCGAACAGGGGTAGTTCCGAACCGGAGAATGTCGCGCAAAGAGACAATATCTCCGTGTCTCTGTGGTGAAATATTCCAATCCCGCAACTCTTTCAGGGAAATAAGCGGAAATATAGAGACTCATTTCTCAGTCGGCAGTTGGGCTATTCGGAACTACTGCAATAACTCACCACACGACCCATAAATCGAAGCAATTTAAAAACTATCTGAAAATCGATCGACCGATCTCACATCCATGCCGGATCACAGTCCCCCTGCAAACTCCTTTGATCGCATCGATCACGTAATCCGGATCTTCTCCGTTCACTACCTGACAATCTAAGGATTTTGAAAGCAGCAGCCCTGGCAATTCCGGATCAACACACGTTCCACCCATTTTAATCAGCTCCTCTGCAGTGATCTCAGAAATGAGCACCCCATCTCGGAATATTCCATCCACATCTGTCGCTTTTATAAATGTCGCACCAATTTTCGATGCGATCCAGCCAGCGATCGTGTCTGATGTTACGTCCCACGTATGCTCGATCTCTGCATCGGACTTCTTCAGCAGATTGTATGTGAGAAGAACCGATGCCCCGATTGGAATCGATTCGATCTCTGTAATCAGTCTCGCGGGCGTGCCATCCGAAAGATAATATGCGTACTGATCCATCGCGAGAACCGCCATCCAGTGAGCGGTTTCATCCGATATGCCATACGTATTACTTGCGGTTCGCACGGTATCTGCAAAGATGCCGCCGCCAGGAACGATCAGGATACGTTCTCCTTCATTCAGTGCGTATTCGTAAATCGCAGATACGAGTCTTCGTGCGCTTTCGATCAGACTTCCGCCAATCTTTATCACGATCAAGATATTCACCTGTGTCTCATGATGATCGCATCCTCAGAGTCGCTGTAATATCCTATCTCGATTCCGGTGACCATAAATCCGAGCCGCTGATAAAATCGTATTGCACGAATATTGTGTCTTCTGACTTCGAGTACGATGTTTCTGATCTTCTTTTTATGAAATGCGTCGATAACACTCTTCATCAACTGTGTGCCGATGCCGAGTCCCTGATATGCTTCTCGCACCGCAATCGAAAAAACCCGTCCGTACATACCCTGTTCATCAACCGATGATATCCCGACAACGAATCCAACCACCACACCATGGTGATCAGCAACAAAGAACGTGTCCTCATTTAACTCGTACAGTGTCATGTACATATACGGGTCATGCTCGCTGAACTGCTCGTTCTCGATACCGATTACGCCAGAGAAATCACCTGGCTGGAATCTGCGTATGATGATCATGTTTACGCCGAATCACCCTCGACTGAACATGCCCCGGAAAGATCGCATGCACCATCTCCGGACCATCTCTTTCTTCGATAATTGCGCGCAGTTCCGCCTCGTAATCCGATTTCTCGATTCGCTCACTCTCATCCTCCACGATCTCAAGATGAATATTAACCAGCGCATCCACTGCTCTTCTGCCATATCCGAGCAGTGGTCTTATGTACATGCACCCGTATCTGTCCTCAAGACGCTGCACATCCGCTAAATTTAGCATCGGAACACGATCATCCCTGCGCGTCCCGTCAGCAAGAACCGGATGTTCGGATGCTGCGCATCGAAGCGCGCACTGATGGATATAGTTGATCGCACGATTCGGATAGCCGTCATCGATGGCAATATCATACGCAGACTCGAGGATCGTGTCATCGATCCGCAGTATCTCATGAGGAAATCCGAGTTCGGATGCGACATCTTTCGCAGGTTTCCACGTCTCTCTAAATCCGAAACTGCATGTGATCAATCGTACTTCAAAAAAAGGCTCGAGCAATATTGCTGATAGCGAACTATCCTTTCCTCCACTGAAAAGCACAAAAACATTCATTCATATATGTTTGATGGTCGTATTACGCTTTTTCGGCTGGATTTGCTGAAGCAGCGTTCTCAATTTCGCATCATCGACCATGGTCTGGAGCCGTCCTGACTGCGCAAGCGCTATCAGTTGCATCTCAACCTGCTCTGCCAGTTGCGGACGTACCATCTTCAGTGATGTCAACCGCTCCCTTGCCTCCGGTGTCAGGATCTTCCTGAGTATCGTCTGCTTCGCCTCCTCGACCTGCTGCTGCTGTGCAGCCTGATACTGGGCAGACACTTGCTGTTGCTGCAACTGTTCAAGTCGCCGACGTTTGATTTCGTCAAGTTCATCTGACATAATCACTCACCTGATTCCTGTTTGATCTCATACGCAACATTATCCAGGAACCGCCTGCCATCAGCGGTCACAGCACGCCCCTCCTTCGCTGTTTTCACATAGCCCAGTTTTTCCAGTTGCTGAAGCGCCTTTCGTATGATGGATCCGCTTCCCTTTGTAAATGATGGTGGCATCGTCCCATTGCGCTCTTTACCTCCATATTTTGATCGTAATCTCTCAACACCGACCGGTCCATCAATATATATCTGCCGCAGCACCGCAGCACACCGCACATACCACCAATTCTTATCGGCAGGCGGTAATTGCTTGTGCGCGCCTGTCTTCACATGCCCTGCCCATTCGGGTGGTGTGGTATCCTTATTCTCTTTCAGTTTCTGTGCAGCGCACGTTATCAGTTCATCTGTTGGTACGTCATATACCGTTGTCATGCAATCCACATTGTCTTCTAATATGAATAAATTAACCTATCGGCGCAGTCATCGATAAATTTATACATGACCACGATCACGTAGAGTCATGAAGGAAATCCGAATTCATGGTCGCGGCGGGCAGGGCTCGGTCACTGCTGCCGAACTACTCGCGATAGCGGCTTTTGAGGACGGCAGATACAGTCAGGCATTCCCATCGTTTGGTGTGGAGCGGAGGGGCGCGCCTGTGATGGCTTTTGTCCGTTTATCCGATCATAAGATCAGACTGCGCAGCCAGGTATATGAGCCGGATTATGTGATCGTACAGGATGCAACACTGATCGAATCGGTTGACGTTGCTGGCGGGCTGAAATCCGATGGCATGATCATCGTCAATACCGAGCATGATCCTGAGAATCTCGCCTTCGAAACTGATGCAGTGATCAAAACGATCGATGCGACCAGAATATCGCTTGACATCATTGGAAAACCGATCATGAACACCGTGATGCTTGGCGCCTTTGCCGGTGCGAGCAGGGAAGTTGCTGCTGAGTCGATCAAACATGCAGTGCGTGATCGATTCCCAGGGGATGTCGGAGAGAAGAACGCTCTTGCTGTCCAGCGTGCTTATGATATGATGGAGGTATCATGATTCCGCACGCACCGATCGGAGAACCTGAATCCACCCTTACAAACAAGACAGGCAGCTGGCGAATTTTCATTCCGGTATTCAACGCGGAACTGTGCAATGGGTGCGGCACCTGTGAGACATTCTGCCCGGAAAGTATAGTGCATAAAAAAAACGATGCAGATACGTACACTGCTGATTATGATTACTGTAAGGGATGCGGTATATGCGCAAACGAGTGCCCGAAAGGTGCGATAGAAATGGTTCTGGAGGAGAAGTAATGGAACTAGAAGGCGGTATTAGGGTTGTTGAAGGTTCTTATGCAGTTGCACATGCGGCTGCGATGTGCAGACCGGATGTGATCTCGGCATATCCGATCACGCCGCAGACCCATATCGTGGAGGATCTCTCGCAGTTCGTTGCTGACGGTGTGATCGACTCCAGGTACATCAATGTGGAATCCGAGTTTTCAGCATTGTCAGCACTTGTCGGATCGAGCGCGGCAGGCGCAAGAACGTATTCGGCAACCACGTCACAGGGACTTGAGTTGATGCATGAAGTGCTCTTCAATGCGGCAGGTATGCGGCTCCCGATCGTGATGACGATCGTCAACCGGTCGGTGAGCGCGCCGATCAACATCTGGAATGACCATCAGGACAGTATAGCGCAGCGGGACACGGGATGGATCCAGTTGTATGTTGAGGATGTCCAGGAACTCGTTGATACGACTGTGCAGGCATACCTGATCGCAGAGGATCCTGATGTGTCGCTTCCGGTCATGGTCTGTATGGACGGATTCATACTATCGCACGTCTTTGAGCCTGTGAACCTCCTCGATCAGAAGGCTGTGGACTCTTTTCTTCCTCCATTCAAGCCGGTGGCAGTTCTTGATCCGAATAATCCGAAATCGTTCGGCATGTTCGTGAATCCTGATTATTATATGGAGTTTCGATATCTGGTGGAAGAAGCGATAGAGAGATCGAGATCAAAGATAAAGGATGCTGCTCACCGGTTTGAATCTGCGTTTGGGAGATATTACGGAGATCTGATCGATACATACCAGACCGATGGTGCAGAGGTCATTCTCGTGGCGATGGGCTCGCTCATCGGGACGCTCAGAGATGTGGTTGACGATCTGCGAAGCAAAGGAATGTCTGTAGGATTATTGAAGATCCGTGCGTTCAGACCGTTTCCAGCAGAAGAGATCAGTAAGGTGATCGCGGATGCAAAGGTGGTTGCTGTGCTCGACAAGGATGTTTCACTGGGAACAGGCGAAGGAGCGCTGTGTACTGAGATCAAAGCCTCTCTGTACAACAGAGGTATTCGTGTTCCGGTGCTCGGATTCGTGATCGGACTCGGTGGACGTGATATTCCGGTCGGCACGGTTCAGCGGATCGTTGATAAAGCAGAGGATGTTATCAAACATGGGATCACGGTTGAAAGCGAGTTTGCAGATCTGAAACGTGAGCTTCTCGATGGGTGAGGATTGTGCGGATTGCGCTTGCACAGATAAATCCAACAGTTGGGGATATAGATGGAAATACTGAGAAGATCATAGCATACATCAAAAGGGCGAGAGAGAAAGGCGCAGATCTTGTTATATTTCCTGAGCTTGCGATTACAGGATATCCACCAAAGGACCTCCTGCTCAAAACCTCATTCATCAGGGACAACCGAGAGGCACTTGATATGATCATCGCCGAATCCGAGAATATCGCTGTTGTTACAGGCTTTGTCGATTGCGATGGGGGCAATATCTACAATGCCGCTGCTCTTGGCAAAAACTGCGAACTAATAGGTGTACAGCACAAGATGCATCTTCCGAATTATGATGTCTTCGATGAGAAGAGATATTTTGAGCCAGGAAAGGAGAATCTTCTCTTTGAACTGGACGAACTCAAACTGGGAATAAATATCTGTGAGGATATCTGGGTCGATGATGGTCCGGTTGAGAAACAGGCGAAGGAAGCTGATTTAATCGTGAACATCTCTGCTTCTCCATTTTACGCAGGCAAAGGTAGAGAGAGAAGGGAACTACTTGCAAGAAGAGCAAGTGAGAACAGGGTTCCAATCGTGCACATCAATCTGGTTGGAGGTCAGGATGATCTGGTATTTGATGGCAGGAGTTATGTCTTTGATAGAGACGGAATCCTGATTGCAGAAGGAGAACAGTTCGAAGAAGACCTCATAATAACAGATATGGATGGTGTTGAGATAACTTCAGAAGACGACCCATTAAAAGAGATTTATGGAGCTTTATCGCTGGGAATAAGGGATTATGTCAGGAAGAACGGATTTAAAAAGGTTGTTATTGGTCTTAGTGGTGGCATAGACTCGGCACTGACTGCTGCTTTGGCAGCAGAGGCTCTGGGTGCGCAAAACGTCGTCTGCGTCTCGATGCCCAGTGCAATCACCTCAAAGTCCAGCAGAGAGGACGCGAAAGAACTGGCTCTGAACCTTGGAGTGGAGTACAGGGTTATCCCCATCATGGATGCTGTTC
The DNA here is from genome assembly GCA_034659235.1 of Methanobacteriota archaeon. Lineage (GTDB taxonomy): Archaea > Halobacteriota > Methanosarcinia > Methanosarcinales > Methanogasteraceae > Methanogaster_B. The sequence continues at coordinate 12,346 of JAYEGV010000268.1, read as the reverse complement.
GTGCATACACAGCGATGCTATCAGATGAATTCAGAGGCACAGAGACTGGTGTTGCAGAAGAGAATATCCAGGCGAGGATTCGTGGAAATATCCTGATGGCGCTCTCAAACAAATTCGGATATCTGGTTCTATCCACCGGGAACAAATCAGAGCTTGCTGTTGGTTACTGCACATTGTATGGCGATATGAGTGGTGGTCTGGCAGTGATCTCAGACGTTCCAAAGACGACCGTGTACAAACTCGCAAGATATATCAACGCTGTTAAGGGAAGGGAGATTATCCCGGAGAGCATCATAATTAAGGAACCTTCTGCAGAATTAAGAGAAGGGCAGAAGGATACGGATTCGCTGCCGCCTTATGAGACACTGGACCCGATATTGCACGCATATATCGAAGAAGAGAAGAGCAGAGAGGAGATGATCGAGATGGGATTTGAGGAAGGTCTGGTGAACGATATCATCTGGAGGGTGGATCATAATGAGTATAAGAGGCAGCAAGCCCCGATTGGAATAAAGATAACGCCTAAAGCATTTGGCTCTGGCAGAAGAATGCCGGTAACAAACAGATATGGGGGGAAAAGGAAGAGATGAGACTCGCGGCACTGGTTTCGGGCGGTAAGGACAGTCTGTATGCAGCGTATCTTGCCAGTAAGAGTGATGAGATCTGTGTCATCGTTGCGATAAAATCACTCAATCCGGAGTCGTATATGTATCATGTCCCAAACATAGACCTTGTCAGGCTCCAGGCAGAGACTATGGGGCTTCCTCTGATATTCAAGCAGTCCATGGGGGTGAAGGAAGAGGAACTTATGGATCTGAAGGATGCGTTATCAGAAGCAAAGACCAGATACGGCGTGGAGGGTGTGGTCTCAGGGGCGATATTTTCCAGTTACCAGAAGGAGAGGGTAGATCGTATATGTGGCGAGCTTGGTCTTGTGAGTCTGGCACCACTCTGGAAGAGAAATCCCAAGGAACTGTGGAATGAGATGTTCGGAGCAGGCTTTGAGGTGATGATCTCGGCTGTTGCTGCTTACGGTCTTACAGAGGAGTGGCTTGGCAGGATAATAGACAGAGAGGCTTTTGATGAACTATGTGATCTGCACGGTGTCTGCTATGTGTGCACCGGAGGCGAAGGCGGTGAGTTTGAGACGTTTGTCACCTATTGTCCGCTTTTCAAGGAGAGGATAGTGGTTGAAGAGTCGAGGAAGGTATGGGATAAACAAACGATGAGCGGGCAGTTCATCATAGAGAAGGCAAGGCTGGCTGAAAACCCTGCGATAGGGTTTTAAGTTCTGGAGTAAGAATCAAACCAATGGATAGGAACATACGAAATATCGCCATTGCAGTAGCATCCGTGCTTGTGGTGTTTATAATAGCAGGCGCATTATTTTTATATGGCGATTCTGACATCGCACTGCTGTTTGCGATTGTAGGCGTGCCAGCCATCATCGCCATCGCATCCGTGTGGTACATCAAATCAGTGAAACAGCGGCGGCTCGAGGATCCTGCAACGCGTGTGAAGGAGCGTGAACTGCGCAGCATCTGCAGGAACGTTATTCAACTGCGCAATCGGATGCACGGGATCGAAGATACACATTCGATCACCATTCCGGAGAGCATTAAGGAGATGGATGCGATCGAAAGTGCAATAGATGGCAGCGGAGGGAGCATCGATCCGGATAGCCAGTCAATTGATTGTGATCAGGATGTAATCAAGGGCGTGACATTGTTTGCGATAAGAAACATCGCACAGGATCTTGATCAGACAAAACAGCGTTTTATTGATCGATTGTATGATGCGGCAATCAAAAATACCGATGACACCCGTGCAAAGTTCGAGACGCTGAATGATGCAGGATACGATCTCAGATCACACATCTCTGAACTCGAGTCCCTTATGCAGCCGAATAAGAATCTCGAAGAGATCGTCTCTTATCTGGATCATCTGAAGATCATCGCTGAAGATGCGCTGCGAGGATGCGTGGATGATGCAAAGAAACTTGCAACGTACCAGACCGGCGATATATCAACTGCACAGGTGGAAGATGCGCTTAGGAAGCAGGATTATGAGGGGGTGGTATCCACGCTTGAACAGGATATCACCACGCTCAAAACTGCAACAAAAGAGGAGTTTCAGACGTACCGGAATTTATTGATTGACGCGCTCGATGTCGCAATCGGCGCGATCGATGATAAAAAATTCATAGAATTTAAGGAGGAGGCACTTGGCGCATCGAGTCCAGAGAAACTCGTGCAACTGGGTGAGATCGGAGATGCGTTCATGGAAGACTGCCAGAAGATCGTTGACCAGATGCATGCCGAACTATCGAGTACGGAAGATCGCATAAAAGAGTTCGTGCCGCCTGATTATTTCTGGAAGGAGAGCGGGCTTGCAGAGAAGGAATATACATTGGATAAAAAGGATGTTCTGGATGCTGCCGGATCGTTCGTATCCATGTTAAGCGAACTGGTGCCTGCTCTGGATACGGATCGAAGATCATATAAAATACTGAACAGTTATCACCGGACGATCGAACGTCAGATCCGGAAGCAATTGATCGCTCACGGCATGGTCTCGGAGGACGATCTGAAGGTTGCGCATCCTGCCGATTTCCTGCATCTGTATGACTACTACCATCCGGATGCATCATACAGCGACCGGATACTGCGCCTCGCAGAGGGTGCAAAGATGATCGAGAATCCGTTGACGATAAATATCACAGATGCGGATGAAAACAGAATCGAAGGCGCAAAGATAACCCTGATGCATGAAACCGGAATCGGCGTTACTCTGAATTATATAACAGGTGAGGATGGATCTGTTATGATCGAAAATCCTGGCGAAGGAACGTATCGTCTGGTCGTGGATGCCGCACAGTACCGGAAGCATGAGAGCACAACCGTGCTTCCTGCAGATAACATCGATATCAAACTCGAACAAATGGGCATCAAGGACTATCTCTGTCGTGAAAAAGCACAATCGATCAAGGATAATCTCAGCCGCTATGCATCGGATGTTCTGAAAGAACTGAACAAAAGCGGGGTTGTGTCATCAGAGTTCGAGATGTACATCAACAAGGATTATCGCGCATGTCTTTTATATATACTTGCAGAGGAGCATCCGAATCTGCGGTTTGTCTCGTCTGATTCTGAGTATATCGTGTACGATGAAGAGAAGATGGTATCAAGATTGATCGAGAGAGTAAAAACGATGGAAAAGGATGAGTATGCTATCTCTGATCTTGATATCCCGCTTCCGGATGAAGAGATTCTCCATCTGGCAGAGATGGCTGAAAAACAGGGTATTCGTATTAATATAACATAATATGTATGGTGAAAGCGAACATGTTCAATATCATGTTGGTATAGAACCACGAGATTACACAAGATTAACACAGAAAAATCTCGTGGAAATCTGTGTAATCTTGTGGTTAGCCAAACAAATACTCAATATAATATGACACAACTTGACAGCGCACGCAGAGGCGAGATCACCGATGAGATCAGGTATGCTGCAGAGGCAGAGAGAATCGATGCTGAAAAATTGCGGCGTCTTGTTGCATCAGGGCGTGTGGTAATCCCGAGGAATGTCTCTTCGAATGCTCTGCCCACACCTATTGGGGAGTGCATACGTACCAGAATCAATGCCAATCTCGGAACATCTACCGATTATGCTGAGATCGATGAGGAGATTGAGAAGGCGCATGTTGCGGTTCGATACGGAGCAGACACCGTGATGGACCTCTCGACAGGAGGCGATCTCGTCGAGGTACTGGAGAGGATTCTTGCAGCAGTTTCGGTCCCTGTGGGAACGGTTCCGATCTATCATGCGGTATGCAGAGGGACCACACTGCCAGATACATGCGCTGATGATCTGTTCAATGCGGTTCGCAACCATGCAGAGAGTGGTGTGGATTTCATGACGATCCATGCAGGTGTGAACAGAGAGACGTTCGACTGCCTCACAGCGAGCGACCGCATACTGGATGTTGTGAGCCGCGGAGGGTCGCTCACCATCGCATGGATGCTACACCATGAGGCGGAAAATCCGTTCTATTCTGAGTTCGATTATCTGCTCGAGATCGCTCGTGAATATGACATCACAATCAGTCTCGGCGATGGTATGCGCCCGGGATGCATCGCTGATGCTAATGATCATGCGATGTTCGCTGAGATAATCGCGCTTGGCAGACTGGTCAAGCGGGCAAGAGCAGCCGGTGTTCAGTGTATGGTCGAGGGACCTGGACATGTTCCGATGGATGGTATCGAGTATGGCGTGCGTGCGATGAAACATCTGTGCGATAATGCTCCGCTGTACCTGTTGGGTCCGATCGTTACCGATCTTGCACCAGGTTATGATCACATCACCGGTGCGATCGGCGGCGCAATCGCTGGCATGTATGGTGCTGATTTCCTCTGCATGCTCACGCCGGCTGAGCATCTGGCGCTCCCAGGAATCGATGATATCAGAGAAGGGACAATCGTAACAAAGATCGCCGCTCATGCCATCGATCTCGTAAAACCTGGCGTGCGAGAGCGTGCATTATCGATGAACCAGAAGATGGCGCTCGCACGCAGAAATCTCGACTGGGACGCACAGTTCGAATATGCAATCGATAGCAAGCTGGCAAGATCGATACATGAAACGCGGATCAGCGGCGGCGATGCGTGTTCGATGTGCGGAGAACTCTGTGCGATCAGGGTGATGAAAGAGGCGCTCGGGAAGAGGATCGAGTGATTTATTGAAATGGTCAGGAAGACGTTCGACCCGGTATCAGGAGGGGAGATTCAGGATGTGGCAACTTCCTAACGGCGAGTGATTACGATCGTTGTAACCCGGATGGTAAAAGTCCACCATCACAGCAAACACTTAAATCAGGTACGATGTAACATACAAGCAACATGGCACGAATGTATTCACGACGGAAAGGACAATCCGGATCAACAAGACCATATCGAAAGGAAAATCCTCCATGGATTGACATGGAATCAGATGAGGTAGAAGAGATCATCGTCAACCTGTGGAAACAGGATAAATCCACGAGTGAGATCGGGATGATCCTGCGGGATCGGCATGGCATACCTGATGTCACATTGATCACGCATAAGAAGATCGTGCAGACGCTCAAGGATCATAATATGGAACTGAATGTTCCTGAGGATATGCGCAACCTCATCATAAAAGCACTCAGATTGCGCACGCATCTTGCCGAGAATAAGAGAGATGTCCATAACAAGCGTGCGCTGCAACTGACAGAATCCAAGATAAGAAGGCTTGTGAAGTACTATCGCAGAACAGGCGTGCTCCCTCGTGACTGGGTGTATCGACCAGATACCGCAGAGATGCTGATCACACGGTGATATGGTACTATATAAAAATTATGATGATCTTCCGAAGATCGCGCTGCCTTTTGGGCAGGAGGTGTTCATCAGCGACAGCACGATCAGAGACGGTTCGCAGATGCCTGGAATTGTGATGAAACGCAGGCATAAACTCAGGATATACGAATTTTTGCATGATATCGGAATCGAGAAACTGGAAACGTTCGTTTATCACAAGCGAGATCTGGACGCCATTGCGGGTATGCAGGATATCGGATACGAGTATCCTGAGATTACCGGCTGGGCTCGTGCTCTTCCTTCTGACATCGATTTCGTGCTCGATGTGGACGGGATCAAAGAAACAGGAATCCTGATGTCGGTCTCTGATTCACACATCTTCGATAAGATGCAACTTGCCAGTCGAGAGGAGGCTCATGAACGATATTTGAATGCGCTCCAGTATGCGGTTGATCATGGGCTGCGTACCCGTGTACATCTCGAAGATATGACCCGTGCCGATCTACATAACTTTGTGTACCCACTGGTAACGGATATCATCGATATCGATCCTGATTGCATCATTCGAATCTGCGACACGCTTGGTTTTGCTGTTCCGTTCGCAGATGCGTGTGAACCATACAGTATCCCTAAAATCGTATCCAGACTCAGGGAACTTGGTGTTACGAATATCGAGACGCATATCCATGATGATTTCGGACTCAGCGTTTCATCTGCGCTCGCTGGATTCTGGTATGGAGCAAACTGGTCGAGTCTGACATTTCTCGGGATTGGAGAGCGGTCCGGAAACACGGAACTCGAAAAAATTCTGTTATTCCTCACAAGAAGGATTGAAGGATTTGAAAAATACGATCTTTCCGGAATTACGAAGTTTGCAGAGTATATGGAACATCACATCGGGATCCGGATACCAAGAAACAAATCGATCGTTGGTAAGAACGTGTTTGTACACGAAAGCGGGATACATACCGCAGGCGTGATCAAAAATCCATTCACTTATGAGCCGTATCCACCGGAAATAATCGGTGCGGAACGACAGCTACTGATTGGAGACTCATCAGGCAGGGAAGTGGTCAGGCACAAGGTTGAGGCGACACTCCGCGAACTCATGCATGTGGAGGTTGGCATCGACAAGAATGATCCGAGAATCGCAGAGATTCAGAAGGATATACAAAGGCTGTATGATGAGGAGCAGCGGGTTTCATGCATCTCGGATGAGGAGCTTACACGGTATGTCGAGAAGTATTTCATGCTCAATATGATCGTGGATGGCGAGGAGCTGCACGATATCGAGGAGGGTGAAGGAAGAGCTCCTTAAGAATGATACTTCTCGTGGATATGGATAGTTTCTTCTCGTCAATCGAAGTGGTCGAACATCCGGAACTCGCAGGGCTGTCAGTGGTGGTTGGTGCTGACCCGAAGGAGGGTTCAGGCAGAGGGGTTGTCAGCACATGCTCTTATGAGGCGCGAGGGTACGGGATTCATTCCGGAATGCCGATATCACGAGCATACCGGTTGTGTCCTGATGCAAGGTTTCTGCCGGTGAACATGCCATTATACCAGTCTGTTTCCGGACGAATCATGAAGGTTCTACGGCGTTATGCGGACAAATTCCAGAAGGTCAGTATCGATGAGGCTTTCCTCGATATAACAACGGATAATTTTGAGGATGCGGTAAGAATAGCACAAAATATCAAAGAAGAAATCCTTGATAAAGAAAAACTAACCTGTTCCATCGGAATAGGTCCGAATAAACTTGTAGCAAAGATCGCATCCGATATACGGAAACCGGATGGGCTGACCATTGTGAGACCTGATGAGGTGCGGGATTTCCTTGACCCGATGCCTGCAAAAAGGATTCCCGGTATCGGGAAAAAGACAGAAAAAACGCTCAAGAGTATGGAGATTGAGACGATACGCGAATTAAGGGAATATGATGTTAAAGAACTTGTTTTAAGATTTGGAAAGTGGGGCTATCAGATGCACGCTCTCGCATACGGCATCGATGAGCGCGAGGTAAAGGAGGACTCTGCAGTCAAATCCATAGGTAGAGAAGTGACATTCGAGGAGGATACATCCGATTCAGGGGTTATTCATGATTCAATCGATATACTCGCAGATGAGACGCATACCGCCCTTGTGAAAGCAGGATATCTGTTCAGGACTGTGTCTGTGAAGGTAAGATTCGAGGACTTTGATACGCACACACGAGCAAAGAGCATTGGATTTCTAAGTTCTGATCCGGAACTGATTAAAAATTTATCAAAGAAACTGATAGATGAGTTCATTGGAAAAAAGAAGATAAGACTGATCGGTGTAAGATTATCGAACCTTCAGAGGGTTACTATGAGGCAGACCTCTCTATATGAGTTTATCAGGTGAGTACTGGCGCAGAAGATCCTCCTGCCCGAGCCCACGCTTGCGTGCCATCCTGCGCAGCACATTCTGGATGCCTGTTCCGTACTGCACTGCTTTCTTTGGCGCCCATACCAGTTCTGCAGGGAGATAATGTTCAGAGACTCTTCTTAGAATGTATTTTCTTATATAATTAGATCCTTCTTTACGCATCTTGAGTTTGACATCGATACGAGATGCAATATCTGCCACATCAAGCATCGGCATGCACAGTTCCACGTGATTCAGTTGTGCAACTGCGATATCCCGTTTGATCTGTGCAGGCAGTGCAAGCACATCCTTCTCAAGTTCGCGATCCAGTATTCCATCATCGAATGCCTGCTCATACCGCTTATATCCTGCAAAGAGTTCGTCTGCACCCTGCCCTGTCACCAAAAACTTGATTCCGTGTGTATGTGCGCATTGCGACACAAGATACATGCATATCCCGATTCCGACCGCGACAGGATTCGTGCTTTCTATCGCACCTATCACCTGCGGGATCGCTGATTCGATATCTGCTCCGGTGCACTCACATATCCGCAGTCGGTCTTCCAGTCCGAGCAGTGCTGCTGCCCTCCGCGCGCATGTTATGTCATAGGAATCGTGCATTCCAACCGTACATAACTCGATATCCGGATCGAACGATTTCGCAATGGATGCGATGAGCGAACTATCGATGCCGCCCGAGAATGCAATGCCTGTGTGATCATGTATACACGATCGCACAGCATCTTCGCAGTTTTTGATCAAACTTTTGTGAAAAGTTTGCGCTTCTGATTCATCGATGTACATTCTCACCACCCACGATCTGAATCACGCCCATCCAGACGATTACGAAGATGTTTGAGATAAAAATCATTCTTGAGGTTCAGCAGATGATTTGGGTGGAGTTGGCTCCGGGTGAATCAAAATCCTTTGTTGCTGGTTGATAAACGCCATCCCATTATGGTTTTCGATGATCTTTACCGCATTTGTTCCGTTGAAAGTGTGGGTGGTCGCATGAAAAACCGATAGGATGATGTCCTGAAATTCCTGGTCTTCTTCAAGGTCATCAATAATTAAACCTATTTCCTTTGCTTTGTCGCGATTTATATGGCGTCCATGGCTTTTAAACTCTTTATGATCTGCAAGTTTTCCGGCAATTTCCGAGGAGATAATATCAGCATTTTCCGTATCAGCAAACATATATGCTTCAAGCCATTCCGAAACCAGTTGTTGAGAGAGTTCCAACGCGTTCTCACATTGAATTAACAGCGCTGGACCGTATTGACTTAGAATTGGAAGCCATGAACCCAGTTTCTTTGGATCTTCGCATTCGGACTTTGCCAATTCAAACTGATCCGGTATAGCTTGTGCTGGAATTGCCTGAACTCCAACCTGTGTGTGAAGTATAAATTGGGGGTCTATCGGGCTGATGAATGAGTGTTTACCCATAACGATCCTGTTCGACGCGCAGGCAAGCATTGTCGCTGCTGACCTCGCTAATTGTGGGATGATTACCCGGATATCACTGAACTTTGTTCTAAGATACGAAACAATCGCTTCGGTTGCTTCTGGAGAACCCCCTGGGCTATGAACGATTAAATCGAGATTTGGACCTTTTAGACCGTGAATAACTTCCATTAATCCTTGAACGTCTTCATCTGTAATCATAAGAAGTTCCGGATCAATAGCTCCTGCTTGAGTCCACTTTGTTGCATAAAGTATCGTGTTGCGCCCAGTCTTCTTGTAGGTAGCAGCCATATATTTTCGCCGAACCGCATCAAACGGTGGTCCCACTCCTTGTTCTTCCTTATGTTTCAATTCGGTGAGAATTCCACTCCATGTTGGCAAAAAACAGCCTCCGTGTTATGATGAATCAGAACTAGCCGAAATAATAACTTTTGGTTTAATTCCCTCCAGATATTCACGGCTTTTCTCCAACATTTCATCATATTGACCGTAAACAAACATCAAGTCTGCAATACCTGGCTGTTTCTGCGCACTTTTTATAAGTTCGTCAAGTTCCAGTGTTCTTTTCGGTTCGAGCATCTTCAATGTACCTTTATTGTTCTGCACCACTACCCTTCTTATAGGTTTCTACATTCTCACCACTCACGATCTGAATCACGCCAATCCAGTGGATGCTTCTCCCTGTAACATTGAATCCGGCATCCCTTATCATCGAAGATAAATCTCTTCCGATGAAATCTCTTGCGGTTTTCCCTTCCACAAGCATCCAGATATTAAATAAAAGCCTGACCAGTGTATGTTTGGGATATGAGTAATCCAGAACAACAATCTTCCCGTCAGCGTTGAGTACCCTGCTAATCTCGTGCAGCACATTCATCCGCACCTGATGTGGCATCTCATGCAAGCCAAATGTTATACATGCGCGGTCGAAGTAGCCGTCATCATAAGGAATTTCCTCGGCATTGGAAAGATGGAATCTCATATTATATTTTTTCTTCTTTTCCACCTTTTTAAGCATATTTTCGGATAGATCAATACCGACTACCTCTCCAGTATCCCCGATCATCTCTGCAATCATTGTGCACAGTGTTCCTGTCCCGCAGCAAACGTCCAGAACCTTTTGACCCTGTTTTAAATCCATTTTATCGATTACAAACATTCTCAGGTTTTGCTCTCCACCAAAGAAGGAAGAGATGAATCTGACAAAGGGATCGTATATGCATGCGATCCTGTTGCAATCCTCTCTATAATGTTCCGGTTTACTCATCATGCGGATTATGTTTTTGGAAGGTATATAATTTGACGCTGTAACAGACGATCGACCTCGGTAAAACAATTTAAATATAAAGAAGTATAAGTAGTAATTACCAACACGAGAGGGATGGTAATGGCGAGAATATTCGCAAAGAATTTATCAAAGAAGAATGTTATGAGCAGCGATGGATCACTGCTTGGTGTGCTGTATAATATCGTGATGGATATCCATACCGGCGAGCTGATCAACCTCGTGGTGAAACCCGATCTGTCAGTGGATCGAACCATGTATCAGGCAGAAGGTAATTACATGCTGATTCCTTTCAGCGCGGTTCGCGCGGTCAGGGATTTCATCGTCGTGGATAAGAATGAAGCGATGATGAGATAATTGCTGAATGCCATGCGATGATGCACACCGAGACGCTGAAAACGATAAAAAAACTGACACTGATGACTTCTACGTTTCTTACTGTATCAGTTACCATATTTGGCATAATCGCTCTGTTACTGGTCTTCAAACTGAATTATAGAAGCGCGCATGTATTCAGCGGATTTTTTGATGCCATGAGCTGGTGGATTGTTGTACTGATAGGGGTCCCGATCGCCGGATATGTCGCGACAAACATACTCGCTCCATCATTGATACAGAAGGTCTTTTATATGGATCTCGAACTCCGGGAAGAGTCTCTTACTACAACGAATCAGATGAGAGTGCTCGAAGAGAAGATCAACACGCTCGTTACGGTTGTGAACCAGTGCTTGGAGGTTGCAAACCTGTGCAGCGAATCAGCGAGAGAGTGCGGAGTTTCTGCAAACGAGAGCAGAACAGCGACTGGTAAATTGGAGGATGAGATTCGCGGATTGAAGCAAGCTGCCGGCAGGGTGTACGATGTCACTGGTATGCTGGATGTGAGAAACGATGTTCTCGGTGCGAAGATAACAGAACTGGGTGATCATACCGCATCGCTGGATAAGGTTCTCGTTGATCTGGAGAACAATCGAGAGAAAGTGCTTGAAGAGGCGATGCAACCGATAAAGAACAGCCTTCTTGCACTGAGAAAGGAAAATGTGCAACTGCACAGGACATCGGCTGAGCGAATCAAATCGCTGGAGGATGGGGGCGAAGATATGCACGAATTTCTGCTCGAACTGGTACATAACATCTCATCTGCCTATCGCAGCCATGAGGACAGTAAGCGGATAACCTGATCATCTCGTTGATACGATCATTAACCATATCCCCATCTTCAAGTTCTCTCCCCATCCTCATCCTCTGCCGGGCATTCACCGCATATAAGAATCCCTCTCCGATATCGGTGTGAATCTGATACGCGAGATCGTGCGCTGTGCTGCCTCTTCTCACCAGGAACAGGCGACCCGTCAGGACAAGTTTCGAAGGGCACAGCGTTTTGCCTATCGGTACATTTTCTAAATCCATCCTTGTGTATATTTTGAATAATTATATTCATCTATTAACTTAATAAGTATTTTATCTGACCGACTGATGCAGTTTTTAACTTCATCTGCCATGTCTTTTGTAATCTTGCAAAATGAAACATATTTTTCAGCAGGATTTTTATAATAGTTGCATTTGTAGGCTCGTGCTATTTTGGCATCCCAAAGGGAAAGAACTCAGGGGCTAAAAGATGTATCCCACATTCCGCAGATGACCTTATAACTTTTTATTTATCTAAAACACACATTAATCTTCATGGAATATGAAAATAAAATTATCGATCACCTTGGCATAGTAGCTGGTGTATGTAATGAAATCGAATTGGTCGAAGAGATAGATAAAATCGTCGGTGTAAGCGATAAACAAAAAGTTACCACCGGTGAGGCAGTTATGGCGATGATTATGAATGGACTCGGGTTTGTTAGCAAACCGCTCTATCTATTTCCCG
>JAYEGV010000267.1:0-3747 GCA_034659235.1 Methanobacteriota archaeon | reverse complement strand
GGAGAAGTTTAAAAAATGTAGGAAATTTTCTAAAACGTGAGTTGTTACCCGGAAACTAATAATGCTCCGCATCAGGAGGCTGGATACACTATCTCTGAATAAGTGTGAGATGCGGCTTAGTGTAGCATCGGGGCAGCCGCGACAAATTTTCACTGGAAAATTTAACACCGCCCCAGTACGCAAATCCGGACTCTATCGGTTACTGCACGCTATTTGATCACGCTTCCCTCGCACGCATCTCCGACCATCCGCTGATACCGTGCCAGAACACCGCTCACCTTCGATTCAGGAGGTTTCCACGACTTCTTTCGGGCATCCAGTTCATCCGGATCAACCATAAGATTCAGCACCCGGTTCGGAATATCGATCTCGATCATATCACCATCCCGTACCAGCGCGATTGTGCCGCCAACCGCAGCCTCTGGTGACACATGCCCGATACAGGGTCCGCGTGTACCTCCTGAGAACCGCCCATCTGTTACCAGAGCAACCGAATCAATCAGCCCCATGCCTGCGATCGCTGATGTCGGGGATAACATCTCGCGCATGCCAGGACCTCCTCTCGGACCCTCGTATCTGATAACAAGCACATCTCCTGGCACGATTCTATGATCCATGATCGCTTCCATCGCATCCTCTTCGCTCTCAAATACCTTCGCAGGTCCGGTGTGTTTGAGCATCTTCGGGTCAACCGCGATCTGCTTGACAACAGAACCATGCGGTGCAAGCGTTCCATATAAGATAGCGATCCCACCCTCGGGATGTCTCGGTTCATCAACGGTTGCGATGACCTCTCTGTTCGTCTCAGGATTCACGATCGCCACATCATTCAGATTCTCGCCAAGCGTACGGGCGGTTACAGTGAGCGCATCAAGATCGATGCCAGGATGATGCGACAATCGCTCTATAATCGCGTAAATACCGCCTGCCTGATCAAAATCAATCATAAAACGATCTCCGCCAGGGCGCAGATTGATGAGATGTGGCGTTTTCTGGCTGAGTTCATCAAACCGTGAGAGCGGGAGTGTGATGCCAAAATCGTGAGCAATCGCTGGCAGATGGAGTACTGTGTTCGTGCTGCCTCCGATCGCCATATCAACAGAGATCGCATTGTCAAATGCTCGTTCCGTTGCGATCTGACGTGCTGTGATATTTTTATGAAGGAGTTCCATGATCTGTCTGCCAGAATCCTTTGCGAGGTGGATCTTCTTTGCATCGATGGCATGAGCGGTTGCGCAGCCTGGCAGACTCAAACCAATGGCTTCGGTCATACATGCCATCGTGTTTGCTGTAAAGAGTCCGGAACATGATCCCGCGCCAGGACACGCGATCGTTTCAAGATTGTAGATATCCTCCTGAGCGTTACCGACCGCCTCGAATACCGAGATCAGGTCTTCCCGATGATCGCCGACGAATCCTGGCAGCATCGGACCGCCAGTGACCACAATCGTTGGTAGATCGAGACGTCCTGCTGCCATCAGATGACCTGGCACGATCTTGTCGCATGACGGTATCAGCACCATGCCATCGAATGCATGAGCCTGTATCATGATCTCGATGGAATCGGCAATCAATTCCCTTGACGGCATCGGATATCTCATACCCTCATGGTTCATCGCTATGCCGTCACAGATTCCTATGGTGCTGAACTCGAATGGCACGCCTCCAGCCATACGTATGCCGGCTTTTACTGCTTCACTGATCTTATCAAGGTGGATATGCCCGGGGATTATGTCATTCCACGAATTCACGACTGCTATGAAGGGCTTATCCATCTCAAAGTCCGTAATGCCTGTTGCTCTGAGCAATGCACGGTGAGGCGCTCGTGCAAGTCCTTTTTTGATACGATCGCTTCTCATTTCCATGCGCATGGTTATTGTGGTTGTGGCATATAAATGGCTCTGTGGAGGGGTTATAGCAAAAACCACATCCAAAAATTCTATATGGCTGCAATGAAACAATACGGAATAACCGGATATCGCTACCTCTGGAAGTAAACAATAACGAGGCATATCATGACCACACAATCGGAAAAAATCTATGAGCAGGCGAGAAAAGTAATTCCTGGTGGAGTCAGCTCCCCTGTACGTGCAATCAAGCCATACCCATTCTACACAGCATCTGCTCAGGGATCGATTATCACAGACGTCGATTCCAATCGATACATCGATTACTGCATGGGATACGGACCGCTGATCCTCGGACATGCGCACCCGAAGGTCAAGAACGCAGTTGCGGATCAACTCGAGCATGGCTGGTTGTACGGCACCCCGATCGAGGCAGAAGTGAAACTCGCATCGAAGATCATATCCTTATATCCGGGAATTGAGATGCTTCGATTCGTATCCACCGGAACAGAGGCGACACAGAGCGCGCTGCGCGCTGCTCGCGGATACACGGGTAAGAATAAGTTCCTGAAGATCGAGGGCGGATTTCATGGTGCGCATGATGCCGTTCTCGTAAAAGCAGGATCAGGAGCGACCACGCATGGTGTACCAGACTCACTCGGCATCCCACCGGATTTCACGAAACACACGCTTCAGGTGCAGTACAACGATATTGAGGCGATGACCGAGGTGATCGAATCGAACCGGGACGATCTGGCGGCAGTGATCATTGAACCGGTGCTCGGAAACGTTGGACCGATCCTTCCTGAAGATAACTATCTGGAGGATGTGCGCAAGGTTACAGAGGAGAACGATGTGCTGCTGATCTTCGATGAGATCATCACCGGATTTCGGCTTGCGCCTGGCGGTGCACAGGAATACTTCGGCATCGTTCCCGACATGACAACGCTCGGGAAGATTATCGGCGGAGGATTTCCGATTGGTGTATTCGGCGGCAAAAAGGAGATCATGGAACTGATATCTCCTTCTGGCGGCGTGTATCAGGCAGGCACGTTCAGCGGAAACCCGGTTTCTATTACATCCGGACTTGCAGTGCTGGATGTGCTCGAATCAGAGAATGTTCACAGAAGACTGAATGCGGCAGGAGATAAACTTCGCTCCGCACTCCGTGACGTGGTATCAGATCGCGGACTGGCATACTCGGTCTCAGGGATTGCGAGCATGTTCAAGATATTCTTTGGCGAAACCCCGCATAACTATCAGGATGCCATCTCATGCGATAAGGGAGCATATCTGCATTTCTTCCACCGGATGCTTGGAAACGGGGTGTTCCTCCCTCCATCGCAGTTCGAAACTAATTTCCTGAGCATCGCTCATACCGAAGAGGATATCGATAAGACCATCGAGGCATACATGGAGAATCTGGGATGAGGATCACATTCGTAACAGGAAACAGGCACAAGGTCGAGGAAGCAATCGCTATACTGCATGATTATGACGTCGAGATCGTGCAGAACGATTGCGGATACCCTGAGCTGCAGGACGATGATGTTGCACGCATCGCTCTATACGGGGCAGATCATGCAGCCAATCGATTGAACCGTGCGGTAATCGTTGAGGATACCGGGTTGTATATCGATGCGCTGAAAGGGTTTCCAGGACCGTACTCTGCATACGTCTATGATACCATCGGTAACGCCGGCATCCTCGCACTGATGAGGGATGTCGATCTCAGATCAGCCACGTTCAGATCGGTCATCGGATACTGTGAGCCAGGTATGGAACCGATCGCCTTTGAGGGCGCTGTTACAGGAAGGATCGCGTATCAGGAGCAGGGCGAAGGTGGCTTCGGATATGATCCGATCACCGAGATCGATGGTGTTACCTTTGCATCGATGGG
>JAYEGV010000266.1:0-3774 GCA_034659235.1 Methanobacteriota archaeon | reverse complement strand
TGTAAATCTTCGCATCACTCACCCACACCCAATGTCGCCTGCACTCATCTTTTTATCCAATCACCACCAACACCGATCTCATGGGAATGACCATCGCTGAAAAGATCCTCGCAGCACACGCCGGCAGAGAAAGCGTATCGCCAAAAGAGATCGTGGACGCACAAATCGATTACGTCATGGTGAACGATGTGACCGGGCTTCCTGCGTTTGAGGTATTCGAAGAGTTTCAGACCACCCCGATCCGTGAGAAGTCGGTTTTGATTCAGGATCATTATGTGCCGAACAAGGATGTGGCGTCAGCAGAGCAGGCAAAGGCGATGCGAGAGTTTGCCAGAAAATACAATCTAAAAAATCATTTCGATGTCGGACGAGGTGGTGTCTGCCACCAGATCATGATCGAACACGGCTTTGCAGCACCAGGCAGGCTGATCGTTGGTGCTGACTCTCACACATGCAGCTATGGCGCTCTCGGCGCGCTTTCGACAGGCATCGGGTCATCAGAAGCGGCATCCGTAATGGCGACCGGAGAACTCTGGTTCAGGGTTCCTGAAACCCAGAAATTCGTAATCGATGGAAAACCAGGGAAATATGTGATGGGAAAGGACATTATTCTGTATATCATAGGAGACATCGGGGTTTCCGGATCTCTTTACAGATCGATGGAGTTTTATGGATCTGCGATTGAGTCCCTTTCACTGTCTGACCGGATCACGATCTCAAACATGGCGATTGAGGCTGGTGCAAAGTGCGGCATCATCCCGCCGGATGAGAAGGTCTTTTTTTATCTTAAGAACCGCGTCATCGGAGAATATTCCCCGGTCTACGCAGATAGTGATTCCGAATACGAGGATACCTTTGCATACGATGCTGCTGAGATCAAACCGATGGTTGCGATGCCGCATCTTCCTGAGAACACGATTCCAGCCTCTGAAATCGATGTGCAGATCGATCAGGCATATCTTGGCTCATGTACCAATGGCAGAATCGAGGATTTGCGTTGTGCAGCGGCTATACTGAAAGGCAGAAAAGTGCATCCGGATGTGAGGATGATTGTGGTTCCCGCAAGCAAGAACGTCTTTCTACAGGCTTTGCGTGAGGGATTGGTCGAGATATTTATGGATGCGGATGCATACTTTGCAGGACCGACATGTGGCGCATGTCTCGGTGGTTACATGGGTGTGCTTGCGGAAGGTGAGCGGTGCATCAGCAGCACGAACCGCAACTTCATCGGCAGGATGGGGCACAAGGATTCGTATGTGTACCTCGCAAATCCGGCAGTGGTTGCTGCGAGTGCGATCACCGGGCGAATAACCGATCCGGAAGATCTCGAGGTTGGGACGATACGATGAACAAATATATCAAAGGCAGGGTCTGGAGATTTCCGGAGAACGTGGACACCGATCAGATCATTCCAGCGAAATATCTTGTGACAGGCGATAAGCAGGAACTTGCAAAGCACGCATTCGAGAATGTGAGACCGGATTTTGCAGAACACGTCCGGGAAGGCGATATCATCGTCGCTGGAAAGAATTTCGGCAGCGGATCATCGAGAGAACATGCACCCCGCGCTCTCATTGGCGCAGGAATCGCATGTGTGGTTGCACCGAGTTTCGCACGGATATTTTACAGAAACAGCATCAATATCGGGCTCCCACTGGTCGAGTGTGAGATTGATGCTGCAGATGGCGATCTTCTTGCTGTTGATTTTGAGAACGGGACGATTGTGAATATGAATACCAGGAGCGAGTATGGTTTTAATCGACTTCCTGACTTTCTGATGGACCTGCTCGATTTCGGGCTGATCGAGAATACGAAAAGGAAACTTGAGAGATTGAAGAGAGGATAGGGTCTTCCATCGATAAAAATCGTCGCAAATCCTGTCTTGCATGATTGCCCTGCGCAGCCTGATTACAGTAATGCTACATCATCCCATCCACCTAAACCCAATTCACAACCCATGCCCCGGCTACGAGGAGCGCAACCAGTCTCGCAATCTCATTTGTGGCTCCGATCACATCGCCGCTGATCCCTCCGAAATTACGGTTCGCTGTGCAGAGCACAACAAACGAGAACCCGATCGCAACGCCAAGCATCAGTAAACCCGTATCTGCAAAAGCAACCCAGCAGACCGCAATCGAGAATGCCAGTCCGATCACGAACTCGCGAAATCCGGTGTCATCGATCATGATCGATCCGAGCCCGGGATGAATACTCTTTCCGAACGCGGAGATCGTGAGCATCGCCTGTTTTGCGCTGACCTCAGCAGCGATCATTGCCAGCAGAAAAATATCAGTTAATATTTCATTGATCGCTGCAAACAATCCAAGAATCATGATCACACAGAAGACAACCCCCCCGATTCCAAGCGAGACATCACGCATCGCACCTACCTTCTTTTCGCGTGATCCGTGTGCCACAACCCCATCCCCGAAGTCGGCAAGCCCATCGAGATGATTGATCCCGGTAAGATAATACAATGATACGATGATCACAACCGAAGCGATCGATGATGGCAGAAACAACTCGAAAAGATAACCGACACACCCTATCAACACTCCGATCACCGATCCGATGACTGGAAAGAGGTACAGACGCTTACCAAGGGCAGAGAGCCCTTCCATGCTGATACCAACAGGGATCGTGGTCAGAAATCCCAGACAGGATCTGGCAGCAAACAGGAATTCACGCATTCATAAAACCCCCATCTCGGAGAGACGGGTAGGCAGATACGTATCGGTCACAAAATCCAGACCTTTGCCAGCAAACGCCTGCTGCTCGGATTTCTTCCCGAGTTTCAGCTGAAGGTTGATCTGTTCCTTCCAGTATTCCGTATCAAATCTCGGATCTGTTAGTTCGCTCTTTAGAGCGGCGATATCCTGATCTGTCAGTTTGTCTGTGGATAACGAATACTCAACGATGTCAGATGGCTGTACCCCGAGAAACAACGCTCTCGGTGCTGCAAGATATTCAGAGAGATGCGCACTCTTGATCGATCCGTAAGCAACGCTCGCATAGATCCGGTAACTCCATGGATCCCCGTCCGTAAACACGACCACGGGTAACGATAATTCCTCACTGATCCGCTTTACCATGCGGCGGGTGCTGCGTGCAGGCTGCCCCTTCAGGTGCACGAGAATCGCATCGTACTTCTCATCGAATCCGTTCTCGATCAATCTGGCATACATGCCGCCGGTCTCGATCGCAACAACGAGTTTTGCATCATGATCCTTGAAGACGATGTTGTCCACGTTGAACGGTATCTGGTAGCCGCTCTCACCGACATCCTCCTGGCAGTGGATCAGACGTTCACCACGCTTCGTCTGTTCGAGCAGAGCCAGCGGTCCGAAGATCGTTGCTCCATCCTCCTCGGGGCGGATGTGGAAGTCCTCCCGCTGGAGTGCTGTTACGATCTCAAGATCCTCGATCAAACGGTCGCTCTCTCCTTGCTGCTTGAATTTTGCGATATCCCAGTTCTCTGATATGTAATAGAGTTCTCGCAGCGTGGATCCTCTGTTCTGCCTCAAATGCTCCTTTATGAGCAGTTCTATTGAATATGCCATCTTCAGCAGATGGTACGCGCCCTTCACAGTCTTCGCACTTCGCAAACTGGTCTGGCTGCCGTATACCCAGACCTCGCTCTCCTCGTTGTACTCGATATTCTTCTTTGTTCTCGTGGATAATCTGATGTTCGGGATCGTTCCGTTCTCGAACTGGTCATACAAGTCCTGAATCATCTCAAGCAGCGTTTTCTCTGCGTCTGTCATATTATCGCTC
>JAYEGV010000265.1:0-3780 GCA_034659235.1 Methanobacteriota archaeon | reverse complement strand
TCAGTTGACGCTCTTATGATACTGCAAGCAGCGGCAGAAGTGATCAGTTTGTGAGGGGATAATATTTTGTATATCTGGCACCCGCCCCACCTCCAACACCCACCAAATCAAACAAACTCCCCCAGCCTCCGTATCGCCCGGTACCTCTCCTCTGCCCCAATCTCCGCGCCCTCGACCGCATCCCGCAGCACCTCTATCGTCTGATCGTACACCCCGCGATCCACCGGATACGGATACCCATCCTTGCCCCCGTGCGCAAACGAGTATGTCGCGGGATCCTGCCAGCTCGGTTCTGTCCCGAAGATGAGATCAGAAACAAGAGCAAGCGCTCTCACCTTCTGCGGACCCATTCCCGCAAGCGAGACGAGTTGCTCGTAGCTCTCCGGCTGGAGTTCATACGCGTTCCGCAGAACCTTCCAGCCCTGTTTTCCGAGATCGCAGCCAAGAACCGGATGATGCGCTGGCATCGTGAGCGACGGGGGGGACGATGAAGTGGACGACATCGCATCAAAATCAAATAGCGTCTTCTGGTTTACGTCCGATCTGAAATACCGCATCAGGTGATCAGGATCATCCTTCACGAGATCAAGGCTCGTCTTCCTCGTCTCTTCGCTCACCTCCGCGGTCATGTCAAGCACCCGATCCTCCACCTGATCGCAGCAGATTCCGAGATGCGGCTCACAGACAAATCTCTCAACATCCGATGACAGCCAGTGATACCGGCGGGCATAATGCTCATAATCGTTCATGCCCTGCTGAACCACTGCCCAGTCACCCTTCTCTGTGAAGATGAAGCAGTGGTGGTACAACTGATACCCGTCCTGCACGCACGTATTATCGACCTTTGCAGACATCCTGCTCGAATATATGAGTTCGTCTATCTTAGCTTCTGACAGCGAAAACGCACCCGACTCTGATATCTTTTTGATTTCATCAGGCGTCTTTCTCGATGTCCTCCCCTTCCCGCCGGCAACAGCGATTCCTGTTTCCTCCGGATCGATCGCCATCTTCAGAGCACCACAGGTCGTGGTCGTCGTGCCTGATGAGTGCCAGTCGAATCCGAGCACGCACGAGAATGCCTGAAACCAGTACGGGTCTGCGATCCGGTGCAGAAATTCCTCTGTTCCGTACTCATAGATGATCATCCGGGTGATCTCATGCGACAGTTTGACCATCCTTTGAAACAGCCATCTCGGCGCACGCCCGTAATGCAGCGGCAGATTCACAGTGCCCGTCTTCATCGGTATGCTCTCAGATAATTGAAGGCAGCCATTCCGATGACCATGCAGACCGCAAGCATCGAGACGATTCTGTCGATGCCTGTTTCCATTCCCTGAGTAAGCAAGTGCAAAACACCGCCGCATATCAGTATTAGAACGAGCGAGAGCACCATTGCGGTAACTCCTCCACCGATCAGTGCTCCGATTCTATCCGCGCCCCTCTCCTCAAAGAATACCGAGCCAAGCACGAACACAACCGCAAACGCCATCAACAGTACCGGCAACGGGACCGAAATCTCTCTCGCTGCGAACAGATGGATCGCACCGAAGACGATCGAGATCATTCCGAGTGCGAGTATGATCGATATTCCAAGCGCTCTTGTAAACTTATTTTCTATCCATTGCATTTGAACCATCCTTCGTAAGTGGAGTGTTTCTCAGGTATTCTGGATCACTTGCAGTTCCCTGAATCCCACAAACTTGTTAAGTTCCTTGATATCTGTCTCTTCGAGGCATATACCTATAACTTCCCGTATATTTTTCAATGCCTCATCTATAGTTTCGCCGTAGGAATGGCAACCTTTGAACAGTGGACAGCTTACGATGTAATACCCATCCTCGTCCATCTCGATTGTTACTG
Source organism: Methanobacteriota archaeon (assembly GCA_034659235.1). Classification (GTDB taxonomy): domain Archaea; phylum Halobacteriota; class Methanosarcinia; order Methanosarcinales; family Methanogasteraceae; genus Methanogaster_B. The sequence continues at coordinate 1,920 of JAYEGV010000265.1, read as the reverse complement.
GTAGCTGCAATTTTTCCATTTTGAATACCTCCGATTGAATACTATGATTCGTGCGTTAAAGACATTTCGCCGGATAGGCAAAATGAGCAAGTATAGCGTCCGCCAAAGGCGGCGCGAATTTTGCTTATTGGCTTCGGTGTATGCTAAGTTGCGTAGCAGAGCGTTTTGGGCGGGCGAAAGCGAATCTTGAGGTTTTTCAGATACGAAAGACTGATCACATCATCCGTTACATGCTGAGGCAGTGACGAACGGCAATCTCAATCCTCTTCAACACCTTATCTGAAAGTTTGCCTGCCGGTTTTTCGGGAAACCGTTTGGGATCCAATGAGCGAATTTGAAAGCATAAGAAGACCGTCTCGATTGGCAGACCGCTTTCTTCCGGAGATACCCGAACATTTGTTGGGTAATCACAGGAAATGTTTTCGCCCTTTGTCCCAACGACAACCGTTACCACAAGAGGCAGTTTATTGATGGCATCTGCAGACAGAATCAAAACCGGACGCTGTCCTGCTTGCTCTCGTCCTTTAACAGGATTTAAATTGACAAAATAAATCTCTCCGCGATGAATGGTCATTATCAGCTCTCCAATCCATCCGTTTCCGTTACAGCAAACTCTCTATTAATCTCTTGCAACTCGGCTCGAATCTCGGGATCCATTGCCATCTCAGCAAGCTGACTCTCGAAAGCAGCCTGTTTAACTGTATCACTTTCCACTTCTCGCAGGTGATGGGCAAGTTGTTCGATCAACCATAACTGCTCATCGTGAGATAGGCGGCTGATTGTGCTCTCGATTTGACTCAAAACTGTTGAAGACATGATATTCCTCCTATTATTGTTGGTGTTTTTCTTTCTTCGCATGAAGGATTTTCGGATAACGTTTCGAGCATATCTGAAGTCCAGTCGCAAGCTGGATTTGGGTGAAGGTGCGAAGCACCGTAGCCAGATACGCTTTGTTATGTGCTGTGTGGCAAATCATTTTCTCCTCCATAGGAACTTAAGAATTGACCGAAAGCGAAAAGTGCATCATCGACTCTTTTTAATCTTTTTACTATCTCTTTAATGTCCAACTCGTGCCCTTTTGGTTTTTCTACAATGATGCCTGAAGATATAGCGATTTGAAAGAAGTAATCCCTATATTGTTGATACCCGCCATCCCAGTCTTCTGGGGTCTTTGTGAGCTTCTGCGTTGAGAAGGCACGAAAAACATTCTGATCTGCAAGGGGATATTCAAATGGTCGAGCAATGTGAAATAGAAAAATTCGCCATACAAATCCATTCGGAAAAATCTTTTCTGTTTCGTTTTTAAAATCATTTACACCTATTTCGCCTCGCCTGAACTTGTTGATCTGCTCTCTTTTTTCTATCACCTTCAGAACTTTTTTGTTTTCACTCCCTTTTCTTGGACCAGATAATATTTTCTCTGTAAGCATTCTATGATCTTTCCAACGTAGCAATCGTTTGACGTTTTGCTCAGATAAGTTATTCCCAAGATTCAATTCATCGATATAATCAATTACTTCATCGCTATCGAAAGCTTTTACTGAATCATATGAGTATTGTTTACTCCAATAATCAACGAATTGCTTAGCTCTGGTGAAGTCAAATTCTCCGAATTGTTTAACATTTAAAATGAACATTTTTTATCTCCTGTGATAGCCACATTGCACATAACGTTGTATATCCGAACTCACTTCGCATATCCCTCCAGTCTGTCGATATATCCGAACGTATTTCGCATATACATCCCTCTGCCCAAACTTCACAATCCGCAACCATTCCCCACCCACACCACCTTCACCTCGCAGACACGAGCGCGCTGATCACGTCCCGATCCCGTTTCAGCATCTTCAGCTGGTCAGCAGGTCCGATCACGGTCAGACGGGATCGATTGACCGGTTTCTTGAGCAGTTTATCAAACCA
>JAYEGV010000264.1:2303-3788 GCA_034659235.1 Methanobacteriota archaeon | reverse complement strand
TCAAATTCCCATCTCGCAAACTTAATGCGCCATAAGCAGCCGTTCCATATCCTCGAGATCATACAGAATAACATCCTCTTCTTCTGTCCTCTTCCTGAAGCTCTTCGCAAAGACCATATAATATTCCTTCTCGCTTTCAACCGGGACGAACCCCGCCTTTTCCCTGAGATCTCTGACAATTTCAGCAGCATTGACATTATCACGCCATTTACACTCGCAGAAGATAGTACTCTTAATTCCTTCGTTCAAAGCAACGACATCTATCTCTTTCTCCTTGTGCCACCACTTTCCGATCCTTGTAAACCGGAAATGCAGAAGTTCTCGCTCATTCAGAACCTCGAGAATCTCCTGAACTATCGCCTCAAAATGTTTGCCAACATACTGGTTAAACCGTGGCTTTATGTTTTGGGCAACCATTGCCCCCTTTCCTTTCTCTATCTCCTCCATGTTGGGATATACAAACCTGAACCAGAAATCAAACAGGTTATCAGCGAGAAAATACATCCCTTTCCTGCTTTTGTGGCTTTCGGTCACAGGCACCATGCGGTAGACCAGTTGCAGGTCACTTAAGACAGACAAATACTTGTTCACGATGCTTATGCTGAGGCCTGTATCATTGGCGATGAGTCCGATTCTGTGATTGCCTTTCGCTATCGAAAGAAGAATTGAAAAATAGTATCTGGGTTCTGTCAATTCCTGCCTCAACACAAATTCAACGTCCCGGTACAGAAACGAGTCTTCTCTCAGGATATTATTCTCTATATTCATAAAAATGTCCTTTTCCGGATCAGTCTCCATAATATAGGCAGGCGTTCCGCCAAAGACAGAGTAAAACTCCACCGCCCTCTCAAAACACCCTACATAATCCAGTGTGTGGATAAACCGGATCTGCTTGAGGAGCAGTTGCCCGGTTCTTCTCCCATAAAGCGGACTTTCGTAGCCCATCACCTCTGATTCCATCATCGAGATGCTTGAACCGCAGAGTATTAGGAAGAGCTTCGTTTCTTTGAGCTTGTTGTCCCAGTAATCCTGCAAAATGGAAGAAATTGCAGGATCTTCTTTGATCAGGTATGGGAACTCATCGATGGCTACGATTATTCTCTCATCCGCTTTCCCATACAGATATTCAAAAAAGCCGTCCCATCCTTTAAATTCAGTCTTTCTCAGGAGTTCATCACTGAAGAAGTCTCCAAGTTTTTCTGCAAATATCCGAAGCTGAAGAGTCTTTGATTCTTCCCGCGCAAGAAGCCGGATGCCGTTGTCTTTTATGAATTGGTCGATTAATTCGCTTTTTCCGATTCTCCGCCTGCCGTAGATGACGACAAACTCGGCTCTGTCGCTGTCGAATCTTTCTTTGAGGAGTGATAATTCTCGTTCTCGATCTATGAATACACTCATAAGTATTATACTTGAAAGTGTACTATATATGGATTGTGGTAAGGATGGCATGTAAGGATGGCATGTAAGGATGGCGTGTAAGGATGG
>JAYEGV010000264.1:0-2203 GCA_034659235.1 Methanobacteriota archaeon | reverse complement strand
GTAAGGATGGCATGTAAGGATGGCATGTAAGGATGGCGTGTAAGGATGGTCGTCTCACCGTGTTTGATCCAGCCCATGCAGAGCAAACGTTAAATACAATGTACGATTATGTACATTATTGTACAGAATTATACAGTGAATATCATGATCAGCCCAACCCTCCCTGAACTGACCGCTCTTCTCGAATCGATAGAGCCGCCTGCGATCATCCAGTTGACTGCAACAATGACCGCAAGATGCACACCGATTGATCTTTACACCGCGCTCAGATCGCAGAGCCCGAAATACTCCTATCTGCTCGAGTCCGTAGAAAAGGAGAAGCACCATGCACGGTTTTCATTTGTGGGATCGGATCCGGACGCTGTTATCACAATCAGCGGGCGTAACATCTCACTGGAATATGAGACGCCAACCCCGCTGATCGAACAGATCAAAGCAAATTTAGCTGATATGCATGATGGTGGTGTGATACGGCATGAATACGATGTTCTGGATGCATTAAAGCCGATCATTCCAAAAGCGCATTATATCTGCACAAAAAACTTTGATCGGCAGGTGTTTTCCGGTGGTGCAATCGGATATCATGGTTACGACATCGTATACGATTGCTGGCTGGATATCACGCCGCGTCATCGTGCGACAACACCTGATGCGCAGTTCATGATCGTCTCGCATACTATGGTCTTTGATCATCTCACAAACGAACTCCATATCATGCTGACACCTTACATATCGGACTTTGGTGAAGACGAGGTTGCAAAAATGTATCAGAACGCCAGATCTGACGTATCAAGGTTGATGTCAACAATCAAAGAAGCGGAAAAGCCTGGTAGAGAAGAGCATCAGCGAGCGCAGCACAGTCAGCACGATCCGATGATTGCGAACACGAAACAGGATGAGTTCGAGAAGATGGTTGGAAGAGCGAAGCAGCACATCATCGATGGTGACATCTTTCAGGTCGTACTGTCCAGACGTTACGAGGCGATAAACACACTCGATCCTGTGGAACTGTATGAAAAGTTGCGTGAGGTTAATCCAAGCCCGTATATGTATTTATTTGAATTCGGAGATGTCGGGATCGTTGGTGCAAGTCCTGAAACGCTTTTTACGGTGCACAATCGAAAATTGATAACCAATCCGATAGCTGGTACCTGCCCGCGAGGCAGAACAGAGGCAGAAGATGAAAAACTCGCTCTTGAAATGTTAAACAATGAAAAGGAATGTGCAGAGCATGTGATGCTTGTTGATCTCGGTAGAAACGATGTGCGGATGGTATCCGCGGCAGGAACGGTTGAGGTCGAAGATTTCATGACCGTCCGTAAGTACTCGCATCTGCAGCACATCGAGAGTACGGTCACAGGAATGCTGCGTGACGATTGTGATGCTTTTGATGCGACACGGGCGATCTTTCCGGCAGGAACATTATCGGGTGCGCCAAAGATCCGTGCGATGGAGTTAATCGATGCACTTGAGAAGGATGCCCGCGGGATCTACGGCGGCGGCGTTGGTTATTATACATGGAATGGGGATGCGGATTTTGCGATCGTTATCAGGACGATTGTTATGGCTGGAAACAGGATGTTCATTCAGGCAGGGGCTGGAATCGTTGCTGATTCTGATCCCACGTATGAATATCTGGAAACAGAGCGCAAGATGGCTGCGATGATGAAGGCGATCGGATGAAGATACTATTCATAAACAACAAGGACTCGTTTGTCTGGAATCTCGTTGAATATGTCTCGATCTTCGAACCAGATACTGTGGTTGTCCCGAATACGATAACACTCGATGAGGTTTCTGAGATCGATCCGGATGGAATTGTGATCTCGCCAGGTCCCGGGAATCCGAACGACCCGAAAGATATCGGATCATGCATCGAGATCATCTGTTGGTGCGAGGTTCCGCTTCTTGGCGTCTGTCTTGGTTGTCAGGCGATCAATGTTGCATTTGGGGGCACGGTCGGTCATGCGTCAGTTGGTCCGGTTCACGGGAAGGCGTCCGAGATTCATCATGATGGGGTTGGTATCTATGATGGGCTTCCGAATCCGTTTACAGGCGGACGGTATCATTCGCTTGCTGTGGATCAGGTAGCTCCCGATCTTGTGGTTACAGCACGCAGTCCCGATGGTGTCATCATGGGAATCCGGCACAAACATCTGCCGATCGAGGGTGTGCAGTTCCATCCAGAGTCGGTGCTGACGCC
>JAYEGV010000263.1:0-3805 GCA_034659235.1 Methanobacteriota archaeon | reverse complement strand
ATATATTTTTCCACCTTTTTGAATTTGATCTCATCCATAGACACCGACCATTCCGAAAGGTTGAAATAGATACGTCGTAAAGATATAACGGTTTTGGTGATTGCATGGATAAAAATACATCTTCTGAGATAACAAGCACAACCATTGAGGATAATACAGACTACCAGAGCACATTAGCCTTCATCTTACTCACCGATGTGGTTGATGGCACCTCCATACACGAAGATATGGGCAGTATGAGCGACGAACAGTTCAATGAGAAGATAAAAAACGTGATCCGCTACACCTTTCGGAGGCGTGTGCTGGATGAACTGTATGGCACAGAGATCGGATCCGGCGACCTCTCAGAAAAACCAGAGGAACTATCAGATAAACAGTGGAAAGCCGTTATAAAGCGATCGGAGATCAAATGGGACGAATATCGTAAATATGTATATCCATTTGAGAAGGATAAATGTAAAGGCTTCTTCCTATCCGGTAAAAGAGCAGAAGTGGATATGTTTCTTGCAGAGTACACAGATAAAGTATATTCCGATATTGGGGCATCGATATACACGAAGGACGGGAGAAAAATACCGCTCTCGCACGGTCTTCTGCATCGAATCGATACGATCTTTGAGATGGAAAAACCAGGAGTGCTGCTGACCGAGCAGATGAAGAAGAAGAGTTTCGAGGAACATGCAAAGCGTGCCGAACGCGACCTTTATGAGAAATAAGCACATAAGGTGATATAATGAAACTGGAACTGCAAAACATAGGTGGATTTGTAGGAGTTCATGGATTTGAACTCAAGAAAGGGATTAACCGCATTACTGCGCCGAACGCCAAGGGAAAATCAAGTTTGCTGCGAGGAATACAGTGTCTTGCCAGCGATGATGAGGATGTGTTCCGAGATACCTTAAATGATGATAGTGACGCTGGTTATGTCAAACTCAATGATGAGTATATCCGCCATCTCAGACGTATGAATGATATGGTGCATGCAAATACGTCTGTGGATCGTACATTCTTTGATGAGAATAGTCAATGGCGGAATGCGGAGAAGATCGCATTCTTCACACCGAAGAGCAGGGTAGTTCTGGAAATTGATCAGGACATCTTCGATGTGCTCAGGTTTGTTGAAAGTATCAGTGAAGCCGAGATCGTTGGATCCGATATCCGTAGAAAAGAAACCCAGCTGGAAGAGAAGAAGCGAGAACTCGAGGAGTACATCGAAAACCTCACCAATGCCCAGAAACTTGATGCTGAGATCAGGACGATGCGGGGCGAGATTGCGAAACTGCAGGGCGAGGTGCAGGAACTGGAGACCGAGATCGAGAAGGAGACCGGGACGAAGGATTTAACCAAGGTCGGTGAGGATATTGCAGCCAAGAAACAGGAGATTCGTGACCTTGAGGAACGGCTCAGAAGCAGGGAAGGAGAGGTTACGCGATATCAGGAACAATACGAGAAGGCTCACGCACTGCATGAACGACTCAGAGAGGAGATCGATGACTTCGAACAGAAGTCTGAAATAGAGAGCATCGAAGAGCTTGAGAAAGAACTTCATGAGCATGAACGGAGAAAGAAGGATCTGAAGCTGGGAAAGGACCTACTCGATGATATATGGGGAGTAGCTGATAAAGCATACAAGATATTCGGTGAGGCTGAACGTGTCATACCGGATAGTGCGAAGGAAGATATCCTCCTCAGTAACGCTTATGGATTGCTAGGGAAACCAGGCGAGTGTCCTGTATGCGGCGGCAGTGCAGTCCTCGAATCGTTTGATAGCAGAAGAAAGGAGTTACGTGAGTGTAGTACGGATCTCTCAAAGGAGATGCGTGGCGAAGATGAGGAGATAAAGATAACCAAGGGAGAACGGGATGACCTCAAGAGAAGGAAAGAGGAGATCAATTCGAGGAGACGGGATCGGGATAAAGCAAAGCGTGATTCCGGCGATCTTCTCACGGAACTGAAGGAACGTAAAGATCTGCGTGATGGCGTTGTGGATGAGATATCAGATAAGGCTCATGAACTTGAAGTTCTCGAACAGCACTACGAGGCTGCCGCAAAGACCGTGCGTACCGAGAGCAGGGAGCATCTCAACAAAGTACGGGAAAAGATCGGAGCTTATGAAAATGAGATCCGAAATAACCAGAAGGAGATCGATCGACTCACTCAGGAAATTCCTGACTATACGATCGGAGAGTCGCTTGGGGAGTATGCGAAAAAGAAGGAACAGGGACTCGACCGTCTACGAGTAGAGATCGAGGAACACAAGGATCGGTACGAGCATGAGGTGTTCGGAGCGGTAGATAAGTTCAACGCAAATATCAATGACATCTATAAGGATATGGGATTCACGACATTCAGAAAGATCGAGATCGTAAAGAAGATCGAACGTGGCAGGCTAACATCACTCGATGCGATCGTAGAGCACGAGAGTGGAAAGAAGCAGTCGCTTTCCAGTCTCAGCAAGGCTGAGCAATTGACACTTGGTCTCGTGTTTCAGATTTCAGCAAAGGAGAATTATATTAAGAATTTTCCATTCTTTGTGATCGATGATAACATGAATACCTTTGATCCTGATCGGTCAAAGGCGATCATGGAGTATCTATCAGACAAGGCTGAATATGTTCTGGTTTCCCAGCCAGCATCTCCAAGCGAGCAGGAAGAGCTTGTTGTCAGGCATGGGTTCGAGTGAAGGTGTTTAATTAGATTGTGCGATCCCCGGAGATATTCGGGGATCTTATTTTGGATTGCTGCAACCACCAGTATGGCAGTCATCAACACCTCAACCCTGACCAGAAGAGAAGCACTCGCAGCCCTTTCATCCGAACTTGACCGGTACCCCTTAATAATCCTCCTGGGTCCGCAGGGGAGCGGCAAGACCACGCTCGCGATCGAAACGATCGACAGCCGGGTGGGTGCGCTCTTCGAGGGCAGGGTGCGGAGCTCCCAGCCTGTGATACTGCTTCGAAGGGACGCAATGGATGCCATGCGAGAGGCAGTGGTGGAACATAGGAAGCTGCCAATCGAAGGAGAGAATGGGCCCTTGTGTGTGGATGTGAGCATGTACGATGCATTAAAAGCCGTAATCGAAGGTGTGTTCGATGTTATGGAATTGGGAGAGGATGTACTGGTCTCGCGTATAAGAGAACTTACCAGCAGCGTTACGCAGGTCAGGGTGATCGAGGTGGTTGCTGATTCCGGTGATCTCAAGCGCAGGCGCATGAACAGACATAACGATGCTGCTGCAAGGCTTGAGTTGCTTCTGGAAAAGGAACATCGCTTCGGAGTGGAATCCAACATCTGGGGAATTCAGGGTGCAAGAGTTGGAGATATCATAAGCCGGGACTCTGTTAGCCCTTATCTTTCTGGTCAGATAGCCAGAACTCCGGAGGACTTTTATGAGGTAATACCAACGCTGGGATTGAGCCTCGAAGAATGCCTCCGGGAGATGCTTTATATCGCCAAAAAGAAGAGACGGGAGTCTGGATTTCTCGTACTGCACAAGGAGGGCAGAGGGCAGGTGATAAGCGACATTCTGGTTGGCAGCAGCAACTCGATAATCGGAGTCACCATGCTTGAGCTCTATGTGGGATACCGGCAGAAGAGGCAGAATCAGCAGGTGTATATGCCTGATATCGATGGCACAGTGGAACTGATCCACTCCCACCTCCGGGGCGACAGCAGGTTGTCAAGCGCTGACCGCGGAGGTGCAGAGCGGTTCGGGATCATCGTCTCGGTTGTGGAACCTGATGGAGGCGTGGATTCCACCAATGAAGCCAGGAAAGAAGAGTTGAGACAGATACTGTGGTGGTGA